>JBILET010000138.1:0-4671 GCA_044351935.1 Bdellovibrionota bacterium | reverse complement strand
AAATCTGCTGGTACCTTACCTTGAAATTCATCTTCAAGAACTCCAATGAACCGCTTCCAATTTCGACTTAAACTAGTTATAGCTTCGGCATCGTAAGAAAGATTTGTCGGTAGAATAGTCCCACGATGTTGAAAAACTGCTTGAATTACATCTCTATGCTTTTGGGGACTAAAATCTCGTAGCTGAGAGAGGAGGACAAGATCGTAGAAATCCTTCAAACGACTATTTGTACCCCCACGATAAACAACAGCTTCGAGCTTCTCTGCAAAGATATAGGATAGTGGATAAACTTGAAGCGAAATATTTGATTCAAAAAGTGGCTTGTTGTTCAGTGCCAGCAGTTCAATTGACCTGCTCTCAGGATAAACATGGTCTCCGATTCCAAGATCAATTCTTATCGCTGTTTTTGTTTGACCAAGAACGGCTATCGCCGAAACTTCATAGCCTGGATATTGCATATGTGGATGGTTCATTTGTTCGACAGAAACTTCAGTAAAGTTAAAGCCATCATTGCTTGGCAAGCTCACAATCTCCTCAACTAATACCCTAACGGAATCAACAGATCCTAAGGAGACTTTCAACGAAAAATCTAGATCTGCCGTTTCCCGACCAAGCCTAAGATACTTTGATAGCAGAAATCCGCCTTTGAATATGAACTGGTCCAGTCGATTTGAGCGAGAAAGGCGTGCTAAAAATCGCTCAAGCACCAGAGTTTTCCAAAGATCATTAAAGGCACGATTTTCTGCTTTGGCTATCGCCTTAATTCTGTCCTTCAGTGAGCGTTCAAGGTCTTTACTCATATTGTGAAAGCCTCTACGTACTTCTCAATCGAGGTCTTAAGTTTTAGTGAATACTTTCTAAGTTTAATCAGATCTGGCTTGCCGCGCTTTCCCGAGAGATAAAGTTTTAGGGCTTTAATGGCTGTCTCTTGAGCAAGAAATCGAAACGAATCAACTACGGTTCTTTCCTTATCAAAAATCTTTATTGATACTTTTCCTAGTTTGAGTCTCGAACTTCCTGTCTGCGTATCCCGCATCCGAACAATCTTGGTTCGGGGTCTTTTTGGCGCAAACTGCTTATGTGGTATGGCAATCCAATGCTGCTTTGGGATCTCTTCAGTAAGTTCATAGATAGCTAGAGCTGAAATAAGACATACTTTGCCGTTTGGAATACTTTCTGCGGTCGCAATAAGGTCCTCCCATTCAAAAGGAATCTCCTTGCGTTCCATTCCAGACCCTTGATACACGCCGTGACTCAGGCGCTCTATCGCACCCGCTTTTACATAGTAGGAAAGCTGGCTGGCACTGACCCCAAGCTCCTTGGCTTCTGATGCAGTGAAGCTTGGCTTACGCAGCAACCGCTTGATTTTAGTAAGAGAGGAAGATTTCATAACTTAAACTTAATATATCTACCCAGAATCGGTCAATGGGTAGTTATATTAAATATAGATATGATAATAGACTGTTATTACGCATGTTTATAATTTAAGGATATTTCAGAATTTCGCTAACTACACCCCAGTTTTTCGCGCTTGGCGCTCCCGTCCAGGGGCTTTGCAGCCCCTCACACCTGGTCGGTGCTTCTCCTAAGCTATATTGAGTGTCAATGCCACCCTGGATTGTAGGTACTTATTGAATTTATCAAAAAAACAAACCGTTGCTGTTTAGTGTATGCGTTTGCGATACTCCAGGGGTAGCTTGCCACACGTATGGGTTGGAGAAATTTTTTTCGTGAATATAACTATAACAATATTACAAACGATAATTGCACTAGGTTTACTAAACGTTTGGCTTTTGCGATTTAATAAAAGCACAGCTTACCGAGGTGGTAATGCAACAAATCTGGTGGAAGAATTTGCAGTATATGGTTTGCCAACTTGGTTTTGTTACTCTATTGGTGTGTTAAAAGTTGGTTCCGCAGTGGCGTTATTATTGGGTTTGATTTATCCACAACTTATTGCTCCTGCTGCGGGTATAGTGGTTGCGCTTATGTTAGGTGCTGTTGCAATGCACATCAAAGTAAAAGACTCGATAAAGAAAACTTTACCTGCATCAGCAATGCTAGTGATGAGTGCAGTTATATATTTTAGTTCGATTTAATCAAAGCACATTATTTGTTTTGCTCAGAAAGATATCTTTCTGCATCCTCCCATGATATGGGTATCTGCCCCCCAATGTCATTAAGTTAAGCCATAATTATAAGGTAGAGCTATGTTTTAATATTTATAACGCGAAGGACACGAAGGGACGCGAAGTGGATTTTTACTACTTCGCGTCCCTTCGTGTCCTTCGCGTTACAATAAATTAATTCCATTTATGCAAAATTTTCGCCTTAACTTAATGACATTGATCTGCCCCCTGGGAAGTTTTACACGAGCATACTCTACAAGTTTTAAGGCAGAACTTGATTTTTCAACAGCTTCTTTGTGAAGGCCAGATTGAACAAAATTATTCATAGAAGCTTCATTTTCCCAAACACTCATTGTCCATCCTTCGTCGGTAAATAATTTTTTTCGAAGTGAGTGCCCTACAGCTCCTGGTATTTCAGAAAGATTCTCCTCAATTTTGAATACATAGTCCCAAAAAAGATCCTTATTTTCTGAATTAGGATTAAGAACAACATGAGTAAGTGCAACTAGTACTATTCGATTTGGATCTTTGTCGCTATCTGATGTCTTAAAAGGAGTTGAGACCGTGCAGGATATAAAGCAAAACGCAATCGTTATTAGGAAAGGAACATATTTAATTCTTTTCATAAAATTTATTTATAAATTTAATTTTTCTAAAAGTATTTTATTAACTACGATGTAAATTTTCGTTAATCTTTACCATTTGTTTTCTATGTAAACTCATGTGAAAACCTGCAAAATAGTGCCACTGTTTGGCATTAAGTTCACCAAACCACGGATGCGCCAGTGTCGTGCTAGATTCAAGATTTTTTGTTATTGGAAAGGTCTTGTTAAACTCATCACAAATCGAACGAAAAAGTGTTACTACATTTTGGTTTACTTGCTCTTTTGGTTTCACTGCAGCAGTGCTGACTACTACTTGTGGTTTCTGTCCTTTTAAAAGAGAGTTAATAACATCAATGATAAATCTATTTACTATACAAAGATGCTCTATGGTCATATAAAGCGACCAATAGCGGCTACTATCCTCAAGTCCACGTAATCGATTAATTAGAACCCGCTGGGAAGCTAAGCTAGGATTCGTACCCTCTGCTAATGCCAGTATGGAATTAGTCTCGTTATTGAATTGTTCCAAAGCTTGTCGCTGTGTCGTAGTACGAAGCTTTATTGCTATTAGAATACGAGCAATTAAAAGCTCATGTCTAGGGAGTCCGTTTCCTGGCGGGGCTAATTTTGATGGTTTTATATTGCTAGCTGTTAACATACTTGCAATTTTAAAGTAAGTTACTTGTATAAAGCAAGTAATATTTATGTTAAAATTTTCCTAATTATGAAGAAAAAACAAAGTACGTTAACAAACAGCAGGCGTTCACCTTGTCCAGTGGCATGTAGTTTGGACATATTTGGTGATAAATGGACTTTATTAGTGATTCGCGACCTCATTTTAGGTCGCTCAAGATTTAAAGAATTCGAAATGTCTCCGGAATCTCCGCCAACTAATATACTAACTGAACGCTTAAATAGACTTATCTTTCACGGGATTATTGAAAAAATAGAATCTTCAGATGGTTCCAAACATAAAGCTTATCAACTAACAAAAAAGGGGAAAGCTTTGCGTCCAATTGTTGAGTGTATAAAGGACTGGGGGTTAAAGTGGCATCCTGGAACGGACGCGCGATTATTGCCAAATTAGAACATCAGGGTTTGTTTTTATAACGGACTAATCGTAAACGGCAAACTATCAGACACTCTATGCGTGCGCGCGGTCGAGGATAGTTCGGCGTATTGTTCTGCCCATTCGTCGATTGATTCGCGGATGTGGCCGTATTCTTCGAAATCTTTAACTGTAAATAGTGATGTCTTGTCGGTTTCGCGATCTTTGAATTCTATTATTACTTTATTGTTTGAGCCGTCTCGTATTTGAGCTTCGAATGCTATTCCTCCCGTTGCCGCTCTTCCAATTGCGCCTG
Organism: Bdellovibrionota bacterium; assembly: GCA_044351935.1. Lineage (GTDB taxonomy): Bacteria > Bdellovibrionota_C > UBA2361 > UBA2361 > JBIKWN01 > JBIKWN01. The sequence goes on along the minus strand of JBILET010000138.1, from coordinate 573 downwards.
CACCGGGGACAAAAAATCCTGCTACTGTTCCTAACATATTGTATTCAATTTTTGTTGGTTCTAGTTCTACAAGTGCAAATTCTAATACAAAACAATCTGGAGTTTGTTTGTCTATAATTTCGTATGGGTAATTTGGATATGCTTTCATCGCAGCAATTATTCTGTCATGAAAGTATCTTGCTATTTCTTTTGCTTCTTCGATTCGTTGTGCTCTTTGTTGCTCATCTGGGATGTCGGTTAGAAACTCTTTTTCTAGTAAGTCTGTTCTAATTGGTAATACTAAAATTTTTTTAATTTGAGCATGCATTTGATCTACTCTTACTGGATCAATATATGCAATTCCATTAAAGGGAGCACGGTCACGAGTTTCTACTACTAATTCTGGATGAGTTAGAAATAAAGTTTTCTTTGGTGAGCTAGCTTTTAGCAAAGTGCAATTTGATAAGCTTAAAATAATTGCTGCTAAAAGAAGGATTTTCATGTAATCGCAAACAGATCTAAAACGAACCTAAGGAATTTATAATTTAGTGTAAAAAATTATCACAACTTATTGGCTAGACCAATGCATTTAAT
>JBILET010000137.1:0-4695 GCA_044351935.1 Bdellovibrionota bacterium | reverse complement strand
CTCTAGAATTGCACCCTGTCGAAATGTTTCCTGAGCTTTCAGAAAAAGATGGATATACGCTAGATGGAGTAGATGTAATGTATCCATTCGACGAAAAAGTAAATGAAGTTACAGTTGATGACGTTAAAAGCATGTTGTCTGAATCCGTTACTAAAAAATTAAGCTTTTTTGGTTTATGGCGTAGAGGCCGACAAGGACTAGGCTCATCAGGGCAAGCGCAACATCCAGATGAAAGAACATATATCGTGCCGACGGAAGAAGAAAAGAAAATTGAAATTGAACTTCTTCGCGAAGGGTTACTTCCAGCTGCGGAGTAAATTTTACACTAAAGAAAATTTGTTGATCTAACGAAATATCAATTAATGACGCTTTTGATTGCGGCAATAATTTCCTGTTTGATGATTTGGCAAGTTTTTAAGCCAATATTGCAACTTGTTGCCTACGAAAGATGGGCCAACTATGAGCTATGGGAAAAAGTATATAAGCTTAGAGTAATTCGAGAGTTCTACCCTCAATTCAAAAATGTTTCATACGACGAAATCAACAGAACATACGGAATCGATTATTTATACAATTCCGTAGGAAAATCGTATCGCAGAAACAATCAATATAGTTAAATAAAATCAACAATTTAAGTCTAGAATGACTATTTTGCTCGTTAAAATAGTATTTGATTAGCATTCGGATTCTGAGTACCTTTCTACTCTTCTGTTTTCAATACACCTTAAAGAGTTACTTTTAAGGCTAATCTGACAAATTTTATTGTTAATTAAGATCATCTATGAGTAATACAGCCAAGAAAATTAGTGATCCTTCAGAAACCGTTAGCAAGGCACTTGTTTCGATAAAAGGCTACAAACCCAAGGATGAGCAAAAATTTGCAGATAAAACCACAAAAACTCCCCCTATCACTCACCCTAGACCTTTGGCTGTTAAATACAGAATGCCCATAATTTTTGGTTTTTCTGTTTTTATCTGCTTTTTTTGCTTTGTGTCTTTGGTGTTGCTTCTTGGCTCGCCTCGTTCGGACAGTACATCAAGGTCGGCAGCTCGCGTGGTAACTGTTAACAAAGAGCCTGTCATGGAGTTTACTACTATTTTAGTACCAAAGCAGGATATTAGACCTGGTACAGTATTAGATGAAAGCCTATTTCAAATTGAAGTTAGACCAAAAGTTTCTACTCCAGCTACTGCGCTAACAAGCATTGCTCAAATTGCATCGGCGCAAAGTAAAGTTGTTTTGGTCGCTGGCCAACCAGTGATGGATAGCATGGTAAAAAATGCAAAAACAATTAATCCTGTTGTTGCATCAATTCATACTGGCGCTAGAGCTATTACAATTCAAGTTAATGCAACATCAAGCGTTGAAGGCTGGGCAACTGCTGGCGCATTTGTTGATGTTCATTGGGTTACTAATACGTTTGGTCCACTATCTGTTAATCTATTAGCACAGAACGCAAAAATCCTATCAGCAGAGCGTCAAGTGGAAAGCAAGGCTAACCAAGCACAAACCGTTGTGCCTACAACTGTTACGCTTCTTGTAAGCGACAAAGATGCTCAAAAAATTAGCTTAGCATCTACAAGTGGCGAGCTTAAACTACACTTGCGCGGCTCTGAGGATGTAAATAAACCAGCCCTAGCATCTTCTACTACTATTTATGATTTGTTAGGAAAATCTGACGCAAAAACATCCGGAAGTTTATATGTTCGAAATAAGCAAGGTGGAGTTGATGAGCTTGTTCTACAAGATGGTCAGATATTAGTTAAAAAATCAGCTGCTTAATCCAACATATTGATAGGGAAAATTTTTCCTCCCCGATTGTACTCAAGAACATATGAATCAATGTCGATGCACATTGTCATATGAGATCAATACTTCTAATAGATGACTGCATAGATTATCGCGAAATTACAGCTCAAGTTTTAATGGATGCCGGTTATGATGTTTGGGAAGCATCTTGTCCTGTTGAAGCAATAGAATATCTTCACACAGAATCTTTTGATTTAGTAGTTTGTGATCTGCACATGCCATTTACAATGGACGAAAATTTCAAAGAAGAATTTGTGATTGGATATGAAGTTGGAGTAAAAACTATTCAGCAATTAAAAGATGTTTTTCCAAACCTTCCAATTATTGCATTGAGCAGCACGACTCAAGAAAACTTAACTAGAATATCAAGATACCTTGACTCAGTCCCTACTTACTCAAAGCCAATTTATAATGAAAAGATACTTGAATTAGTTGATTTTCATTTAGAAGATCCACTTTCTGCTATGATGCAATAAATACCCAAGCGGGCATTGTAATTACACACACAACTTGTATATGTTAAGTGTGTGAAGAATTTCGATTGCGTTATAATCGGCGGAGGATTGGCAGGAAGCTTTTGTGCGTATTTTCTTGCAAAGTCTGGATTAAGTAGTTTATTAATCGAAGCTAATCAAATTGCGTCCGGGGCTTCTGGTAACGACCTAGGTGGCTTAATGCCCTATGTCACTCATCCTTCGTTTGTTGCGCATGATTTATACAATCTTGGTTTTGATTTAACCTCATCTATCGTAGAGCATTATTCATCCGAGCTTACTAGCGCCTACTTTAGACAAGCTGCGCAATTTCCCAGCAATGAAAGACCAAAAAAACTTTTTATAGATGATAAATCTGGTAATAAAAATGGATTTGTTATTTCGCCTGAAGAAGCAGAATCTTTAATTGGGCTTAAACCAGCTTCACCTGTGTTTATATACAATAAAACTTTAGTAATAAGCCCTCCTGAACTTTGTAAGTTACTTATTGCAAAGTCATCATGCAAAGTAATCGAAAAATCTAATGTCATAGAATTTAAAAGAATAAATTCTGGATTAGTAGTTATAACAAATGATAATTCTTACTCTTCAACTAATGTTATCATTTGTAACGCATTTGATTGCGTCACTTTTCCTGAGTGTGCATTTTTCCCTATAAAAAAAGTAAGGGGGCAAGTCGTAAGTTTTTCACCTAGTGGTGAACTTAAAAAAATAAAAATTCCACTTGGATACAATGGATACTACTTACCTTCTTCTATTCCGAATAAAGCTATATTAGGTACAACTTACGATTATTCTTTTCTATCACCCCAACCATGTGCAGATAGAAATCAAAAAATGATCGATACCTTAAAATATTGGATTCCCGATTGCGGTAATCAACAATTAAATATTCAGGATACAAGAGTCTCATTTAGAACAGTCTCTAAGGACAGGCTTCCTATCGCAGGAAAAATCTCAGATGGCGTTTATCTCTCGACAGCACACGGATCTAGAGGATTACACTCTGCTGGAATTTGCGCTCAATACGTTACAAGTCTAATACTTAAACAGACATTTAAGCAGACGGTTGCTGATGCAGTTGACCCGATGCGAAAGACGTTGAACTCGTAAGAGTTAATTTTTGAATTTCGGGATCTGAAAGTATATCTTCTACTTGATGTGAATGATTTAAGCTATAAAAGTGAATTCCCGGAGCCCCACCATCTAGCAGTTGTCTACAAAGAGCCGTAGCGTGTCTTGTTCCGTAACTAATAACTTCTTCAGAATTATTTTTTATGCTCTCTAAGTCTGATCTTAGTTTTAAAGGTATTGTTGCTCCACATAGTGAAGTAAATCGCTCAAGTTGTGAATAGTCTCTTACCGGCATTATTCCTGGGATAATCGGAACATTAATGTTGTTTTTCTGACAATCATCAATAAATCTAAAATAGATGTCAGCATCAAAAAATAACTGAGTAAGGATTGCAGATGCACCACAGTCAACTTTCTGTTTTAAGTACTCGATATCTGCTTTTGGAGATGCCGCATCCTTATGAACTTCAGGATATCCTGCAGCAAAAATAGAAAAATCAGTTGTTGCGTTAATGTGGCTAATTAAATCTCGAGCACAGCTAAAAGCTCTTTTAGGGTTGGATTCTCCAACGGGTGAATCCCCACGAAGAGCTAATACGTCGCGTATACCTAGATCCCAAAGTCCATTTAATACGCTATCGATTTCTTCAACTGTTTGACCAACGCATGTTAAGTGCGAGACGGCTTTTTTCTTTAATTCTTTATGTATGAAAGAAAGTAACTCGATAGTTAATCCTTGAGTAGTTCCACCTGCACCGTAGGTAACAGTCATAAAATCTACAGGCAATGATTTAAAATGCGAGATAGTCTCTTTTGTTTTTTCTAATCCAGAGATCTTTTTAGGTGGAAAAAACTCGACGCTATACACAGCTTTGCCGTGTCCGTATAGTGAGCTTAAAGGTTTTGCGTTCATCAAATGGTTATATATTAATTTTTACTTAGATTAAAACCCCATAAATATTTACATTAAAATTAGCCTCAAAACCGAAAGTTTTTAGTTAATTTGGTCGTACCTATTATTCATGGAACACAATGCCCAAGAAAATAAACCAAAGAAACGTAGCTTAACCGAGCTCACTTTAGGTTGGATTGCTGAAAAACTTAGGAAATCCGAGGAAATTAAAGCGCAGATTCAAAACGGCACTTACTCAGTAGACCCTCAAAAGGTAGCTAAAAAGATTATAGATCCCGAAAATTAGTTAATACTAAGTGATTAACAAATCCAACAGCATAAAATAGTTAAATAATTACGTATAGTTATAGTTTGAAAAAAACGATTTGACATAGAAGGGCCCATTCAGTCAAACTAAAATAATC
>JBILET010000135.1:0-4719 GCA_044351935.1 Bdellovibrionota bacterium | reverse complement strand
TGATGCCCAGGTAGCTCAGTCGGTAGAGCAGAGGACTGAAAATCCTCGTGTCGGCGGTTCGATTCCGTCCTTGGGCATTTTTGATGCTTTTACACAGTCCACGTGGCCAAAACAGCACCGCAATCTTCCTCCAAGCAATCCTCACCAAAAGCGGTGTTAGATGCCGATGCTCCACAAAAAATATTACTAATCGAAGATAATGAGTTCACATTTCGTGAGCGTTTTGAGCAGAAATATCTACAAAAGTTTTCTGTCGAGCAAAACAGAGCTGTTGAAAAATTTGATGGTCGAGTCTTTGTTGAAAAAGACATAAAAAAATTTGAAGAAGCAACGCTTTCTTTGTCGCTATTCTCTGAACAAAAAATAATTTCTTTTACTTATATAGATAAACTATCAGCTGCGCTGTTACAGCGAATAATCGATGTAATCTTAAAATCTGAGTCCGGAACATCGTTTTTGTTGGTAGGTTCACCTTTGCAAGAGCGATCTGTGGCTAGAAAAAAAATTGCCGAAAAGGGCGTAATCCTAACTTTTGCAAAGGTATCAGCTGCTGAGTTTCGAAGGTTTATCGTTCGAGAATTTGCTAGTTATGGTGTAACTGACGTGCCCGAGCAAGTAGTTGAAGCATTACAAAGGTCTTCATTGGAATCAGTTGATACAGCAGCAAAGCAAATCTATCTTGTTTCCATGTACTGTGAGCTTCCTAAAGTAACAATGAGCGATCTCAAAACAGTATTAAAGATATCGACCACGGCGGACACTTTTAAATTTATAGACAATATATTCTACGGCAATAAAAACAAAGCAACTTTAGATCTTAACAATTTACTTGAAAGTGGAAGTAATATATTTGGTTTGATTTCTCTTGCTGCAAAAACTAATTCTCAAATTTCGGCATTACATGCCGCTAATAATAGTAGTGCAAGCGTCAGTTTAAATAATTTAGTTAAACAAGAATTAGCTATTTCACCATGGATTGCTAATAAATTATCTCAAATGACTAGATCTGTTAGCGAAGATGATAACTTTGCAATTGGCAAGGCTTTATTAAAGGCTGATATAAGATTAAAAAGTAAGTCTGTGTTGCAGTCTGATATTTTACAGGGAATTGTAGATTGGTCGTGAGAGTTTTATTAATTATTTTAGTTATTGTTTTACAAACAGCCTGCGCTAAAGCGACTCCTACTCCTTTGGATTCATCAAGCAGCCATGCGGACGGTAGCGATACTAATTACGGTGGATGGGATTATGTTGCAAAAAAACTTATTAAAGATGGTATCCCAGAAGGGCTAGTTCGATCTGTCTATGAAGATTCAACAGTTGTTCCCAGTTTTGATTTTGTTCCATTTAAGCTTCGACCAAAAGAAACGTCTTTGATGTATCGGGGTTTTCAAACTGCGGCTATGCAGCGAGAAGTTGATGAGTGTTATCAAAAATACCAGGAAAATTTTGATGACGCTGCTTCGTTCTATCAGCTGCCTACTAGATTGCTTGTTGCATTTGTCTCGCTCGAGACTCATTGTGGTAAGAATTTTGGTAATCAATCTGTAGTTAATCGATTATCAAGAGTTGCCTCTACTGTCGTAGAAGAAAATGTAAAGCGTAATTTAGAGGAAGTAAAAAAAGAATATCCTAATGCAACTATTAACGACGTAAGGCTGAGAGCTAAGTATTTAGAACATGTTTTTTATCCTCAATTATTTGCTTTATTTGAAGGCCATGTGCGAGGAGACCTTGATATTTTTGAACTCAAAGGCTCTATTGCTGGTGCTTTTGGATTTGCCCAGTTTCTTCCCAAGACATATATGGATTATGGCGTTGACGCAGATAGGGATGGGCACGTTAATCTGTTTGAGCCATCGGATGCTATTTTTTCTGTCGGAAATTTTCTCAAGTCGCATGGCTGGAAAAATGGCCTAAATAGGAAAGAAAAACGAGAAATTATCTGGCATTACAATCGCAGTGAGCCGTATATTGATACTATACTTTTCTTGAGTCGCTTATGAGTAAAAAATCAATCTTAGTAGTAGAAGACAACGATGACAGCCGTAATGCAATGGTTGTCATGATCGAATCATTTGGATACATAGTTAGACCATTTGCTAGTGGAGAAGCCGCGTTAGCTGAAATTCGTGAGGATGCAAAAAACGGTCGCAAACTTGATTTAGCATTGTTAGATATAATGATGCCGGGTATGGACGGTTATGAAGTCTTAGTCGAAATAAAAAAGATAGATCAATATAAAACTCTTCCATGTGTAATGGTGACCGCAAAAGATGCGGATAGTGAAGTAATAGAAGGTTATAAGTACGGAGCCGATTATTATATCACCAAACCATTTACCGCTAAGCAGCTAAAATATGGTATCGAGCTTTACTTGTGATAATAGATCCAAATAAATTTAAAATTACCTCACCGACACTTATTTCATTTGAAGGTGGAAACGCTGTTGGTAAATCTACTTTGATTAAAGCAGTTGCTGATTTTTTACTAAAACAAGGTAAATCAGTTGTTCAAACGCGCGAACCTGGTGGAACAGATCTGGGCGTTAAAATTAGACAGATCGTAAAAGAGGGGTCTGAGTTAAATATTGCTCCCTTGGCTGAACTTTTTTTATTTGCTGCTGATCGAGCACAACATGTTAATACATTAATTAAACCTTCCATCGAAAAAGGAAGTTATGTTTTAACCGATCGCTATTATCACTCAACGCTTGCGTTCCAAGGGGCCGGAAGAAAAATTGACTCATCAGTTGTGAAGGCTTCTATTGACTTTGCAATTAGCGGCGTTAAACCAGGGCTTGTTGTGTTAATTGATTTACCTATCGAAGAGTCAGCAAAACGCGCAAACAAAAGACAAGATTTGGAAAGTGATAGGTTTGAAAATGAAAATTCTGATTTTCAGAATAAAATAAGACAGTCATTTCTAGACTTAGCTGCCAAGAGTACGCAGTCTTGGATTGTGTTGGATGGAATGAAAAGTAAAGAAGAGCTTTCGGATAGTGTTATTAAGTTATTTGCGTAAAAACTGTTACAAATTAGATGTCTTGTGTACATCTTAATCAAAGTCAATTGAGTGCATAATAATAGATAGATTAGTTAGCAGCACGGGCCTTTTCACCAATATTATTTATCTTATCTATGATCCCAATTTTTTCTAATTCTTTAAGTACTGCAAGAGTATTTGTATTTCGTCCTTTTCCTTTTGTGAAGTGCCTTGAATCATGCATAAGGCCAGGAGTTTGAACTTCGGGTACTCTGTTCATATCTATAAAATAGCCATCATTACTCGTGATATATTTTTCAAGTCTTTGGCTAAATTGTGGCATCGAGCTTTTAATTTGAGTCATGGAAGGATTTGAGCTGCTAATTAGAAAAATCAATGGATATTTTTTACTATAAGAAAGCATATCAGGAAGCAATGAATCTTGAGCTTTTTTAAAGAAATCCTCATCGGATTTTCCTTGAAATAAGATTCTGTCATTTCGCTCTCGATCATCTGCTTGGCCACCTCTAAATTCGGAACCTTTAAAGACTGTTCCAAGTAACCAAGCTACAGAGTCCTCGTTTTGTCTCTTAAAAAACCTTGATTGTAAGTGTTTAGAAGCTCCGAGAAGGTTAAATGCTTTTAAAACAAATTCGCTAACTATATGTCGTTTAATTTGAAATCGTTGAGAATATAAATAGGGAAAACCAGTAGCAAAATATAATCCGTTAGTTCCAATTTTACTTCTAAATACTTTTTCATCATCAAGCATACTGGATCTAAAGCGAACTTCGCTTTTTCCTGTCGCTGTAGTATTTGCTTCTGGGCGTATGTAATAGTCCTCGTAGTCCAAGAATACTATTGGAGTGCCTTCTTTCATTGCAGTAGCAATCTGATTTTTTAGAACTAAGTAAAACCAAGCAGTATGAAGGCCCCCAGCAATTATATAACTTACCCGTGCTTTGCGTCCTAATTTATTGCTAAGTTCTTTTTCAAATAATGGTCTAACAATATTGCTGCCCAACATTGAATTTCCAACTAGAATTATATGAGGCTGTTTGCGTATTAAGTTTTTTCGAATTTTATTTGAAAAAACTATTGGTTTGAAATTATCGTGTGCCCACTTTTCTAGCGAAGCAAATATGCAAGCTATTATAGCTATAGCAATAATTCCTAGTATTAAATTTTTCTTAACAGAGTGATTCACAACTTACATGCCTGCTAATTTAAAATTGAAAATAGTAAAAATCTTCACTTCTTTCTGCTGCAAACAGAATTAAAAGCAAAACTGCAAATCCATAGCCGATAACTCTGCTTGGTAAGAAATATCTTTCAAATAATTTTGTCTTCTCGTTAAGTACTTTTGTTCCTAGCAGAATAAATAGTGGGACGGCATAAAAAATAAACACTAACAGAGTCGCAAGTATTACAAATCCATAAGTGTACTTACTCCACAATAATGGTTGCTGAATATATCCTTGGAATAGTGCTAGGTCATTAGTCCTAAATAAAATCCAACCGATAACTATCCAAAAAAACATAACAGGCAATCTTATAATCCAGCTAAACCTAAGGTCTGGTACAAGAGTTATGTATTTGTACAGAATCAGAAGGATTCCCCAATAAAGACCCCAAGCTATAAAATTCCATCCTGCACCGTGCCACATTCCGCATAAAAACCACGTAAACAGAATATTAATTATCCACCTACCTTCGCTGACTCTAGAACCCCCA
>JBILET010000134.1:0-4723 GCA_044351935.1 Bdellovibrionota bacterium | reverse complement strand
GCACACCTAAAGCACCACCAGGGCAAAAATCATTTTGCATATCAATTATTAAAAGTACTTTCATTTGCTACTCCTATGAATCAAGATTATCTAAGTATCTTTTTAGAGAGTAAGAAAATTAAGACTATATGTGAAATATATGCTTAAATTATCAGGAATAAGCGTAAATTATGTAAATAATTGCAAAAAGCTCGACTTTAATTCAAATTTGATAGTGCAAAGCCATATATATGGTTATCTTAACTTTTCATTAAACCACGTTAATGTCATAGCTAAAAAATTATAATTTTTGAATTTTAGTTCATTTCGTTCTGAAGGTTTAAAACCTAAATCGGTGTACAGATTCGTTGGAGAAGAATCAATTGCATCTAATGTGATAAATTCGAAAGGAAGTTTTTGTAGTTGTTTAATAACTGCTCTTGCTAATCCGGTACGACGCCTATTGATCTCGATATACTCAAGGACAAGACCTCCGTGAATACCGGTGTAATTACTTTTTAATTGATTTGTAAACTGTGTACTGATTCCACCTAAATCTTCAATTGGCCAAATCCGTTTAAACTCTCTTAATTTTACAATTCCGACTACACAATTTGGATTGTCGCTATCAATAATAAATACTGAATATTTACCAGGTTCCGGTCCATATGGATCGATTCGAATTGCAGTTTTATCATTTTTAGGTCCATGTTCCTTATGAGTATTAATATACAACTCGGTAAGATATTTAACTGCAATAGTCGATTCATCAGATAAGTCGAAAACCTTTAATTCATAGGGTTTTCCATTTTTATCATAAATTAAAGATGGCAGTCTGTTTAGTTTAAAATAATTTGTCGAGGATAAATCAAATCCTCCAGATGGAACAGTAGAAGCGTTATTGTCATCTATACTCAAAGAGCAAATTAATCTTGCGCGAAGGTTATCATTAAATGCATCTACTGATGACGCTGCATCGCCTAGTTCAATATTATCACCTTGAATAATTATTTTGTTACTATTTTTATCAAAATATCCGGATAGATTTGAAGGTATTTTTAAGTGAAAGAGCCAATCTCCAACTAGGGCAGTATAGCCTGCAATCTGTTGGTTTGTTGGTTCAGTGTCAGATGAATTACTTTTCAATCTATCATATAAGGAAGAATTTGGATTTAGAGACTTGATAAATTGCTGGCTAATCAGATCTGGATCGTATGGAAATTCAACTTGTATATTGAACTGATCAAGTTTTTTATCGGTAAAAACCTGTATATTCATTTGATAATCCAAAAAGTCTAGTTGTTACTAATTATGGTTTAACCAGACCGCGATAAATACCTTCCTTTAATAATACCAAATTCCAGCCGCTAAAAAACTCAAACGCCTACTAAGGTTAAGTATGCCCATATTGGGGTCTATAATTCTAAAAATTACCATAAACTAGGTTAATATCTGTTAATATATAAGGATATTTGGATATATCTATAAAAATACACATAAATAGTTAAAAGCTAATTTTGATTATTGAAGGTGTATAGATATGAGCGAAACTAGAATTGATTTACCCGAGGGACTTAATTTATCAGAAGAATCTTTAGGAATCAGAAAATTTCCAATCGCAGAATCAAAAAAGGGTGCAGATAAAAAATTATATCTATGTAGTGCCGATATTAATTTACCTACAGAGATTTCTTTTTATACAGATAAGTATTTTTCGCGTACTTTAAAAATTCTACAGGAATCAAATTTAAATCCTACAATTAGAGCACAAGTATTTATTCGCAAAGGACCCGGAGAAGTTTCGGGGATAACCGAAGCTCTTCACTTAATAAACGAGAAATCTTCATTTTTCAAAAATGGTGGAAAAGCATGGGCACTAGAAGACGGTGATAAATACGAATCAAAAGATACTGTAATTGTTTTAGAGGGAAAACTTCAGGATATTGTTGAATTTGAAACTATTTATCTTGGAATAATATCAAGAGCCACAACTGCAAGAAATGATTCTGTTGCAAATGTTGATCTTGCCAGCGTTACGCAGAAAATGAAGGCAGTAGTTGATGCTTCCGAAGGAAGACCAGTAATTTATTTCGGTGCTAGACATTGGCATTGGGAAGAAGATAGTGCTATTGCAGAAGCTGCATTTAATGGGGGCGCAATAGGTGCATCAACTGATGCAGCTGCATCAGTAATTAGCAAAAGTGGTGTTGGAACAATTCCACATGTACTAGAGAATGCATTTGCTTATAAATGCGGAAAAGAAAATGCAGTAGTCGAATCAACTGTTGCGTTTGATAAAATCATAGATAAATCAGTGCCTAGAATCGCTCTGATTGATTACAACAATAAAGAAATCGATGACTCGCTTGCTGTTGCTAATAAATTAAAAGATAAACTTTGGGGCGTGCGTGTAGACACATGCGGTGAAAATGTAATGCAGTCTGCTGTAGCATCCTTTGATCCAAGTGATACAAAAGAATGGATTCAGTCAGGAAAACCATTAATAAGTCAAAATCATCCACACTCGAAAAATTGGGTGGGCACAGGTGTAACAATTACTGGTGTTTATGCGCTAAGAAAAGCATTGGATGAGGCTGGTTTTTCTGATGTTAAGTTAGTTTTGACAAGTGGATTTGGTAACGCAGAAAAAGTTAAAGCATTTGTTTACGCAGAAAAATTACTTGGAGTAAAACTATTTGACCAACTAGGAGTCGGCGAACTTTACCATACTCGTTCATCTACTATGGATGTTGTATCTGTGAAAGATTCTGATGGCGAATGGGTTCCATTATCTAAAGTGGGTCGAGGATATCGTCCTAACTCTAATCTTAAAGAAGTTGTTATTAAGTAGAGGAGCATTTAGATGAGCGAGATAAAAGTTACAAATGTTAAAGTTCCGTTAAATAGTAATATTCAAGAAATTGAAATTAACTCCAGACGAATTGCTATGGCTCAAATTCATAGCGATCCAGGTTCAATTATTAAAAATACAAAATCAATCCTAAATGCAATCGATACAGCGAAAAAACAAGGAGCTGGTGTTGTAGTTTTGCCTGAGTTGGCAATTCCTGGTTACTGTTCGATGGATCTTTTTTACGATAGAGCATTCTTAAAACTAAATAGAGAGGCACTAAATGAAGTTATTTCTGCGAGTAAAGGTATCACAGTAGTTTGCGGCTTTGTTGATGAAGACCCAACAAAGACTGCGCCTGGTGGTAAACCGTGGATTTATAACGCTGCTGCAATTATTCATGATGGAAAGTTAATCTCGGTTCAGCACAAAGAGCTACTACCAACTTATGATGTTTTTGATGAGAAAAGATATTTTAGACCTGCTCAAACAAGATCTGTTGTTGAAGTTAATGGCACGAAATTTGGCGTTGCGATCTGCGAAGACCTTTGGGCTGCAGATAATAATCGAGACATAGTAGGCGAATTAGTTAATGGTGGCGCTGAAGTTTTATTATCTTTAAATGCTAGTCCATATAGTGTTGGTAAAATAAATAGAAGGCTATCGATCCTAGAAGAAGCTGCTAAAAAGAATGGTATCCCCATATTTTACAGCAATCTTATTGGAAGCCAGGATGGATATGACGGCGAAGTTACATTTGATGGTAGTAGTGTCGCTTTAGATAAAAACGGAAATTTAATTGCATTTGGAAAATCCTTTGAAGAATCTATTTCGATAGTTGATCTAGATAGGCTTAATTTACTAGATAAAGACATATTACCAACTTGTGAAATCGGACAAATTCATGATGCCTTAGTGATGGGTATCCGTGAATTTTTTAGTCGCAAAGGAATGCATACTGCATTCATAGGATTAAGTGGAGGAATTGATTCTGCAGTTGTTGCAGCTTTAGCTGTAGAAGCTCTGGGGGCTGAAAATGTAATAGGCGTAACAATGCCCTCGCACATCACATCATCGGAGACAAAAAGTGATGCCTATAAATTAGCAGAAAAGCTTGGAATTGTTTGTCATGAAAGACCAATTGTAAATGAATACAATGCGTGGTTAGAGGAGGCTAGAGTTTCATTAGGCGAAGAACCAAAAAGTTTAACTAAACAAAATAAGCAAGCACGCATTAGATACTCTATTCTTATGGAGTACTCGAATGAAAAACCGGGAAGTTGTCACCTAAATACAGGAAACAAAACAGAAATAGCCCTTGGATATTTTACATTAGGAGGAGATAGCGGAGGAGCTCTTTCTGTAATAGGTGATGTAAATAAGTTAAGAGTCTATGAGTTAGCTAGATTTATCAACAGACTGCATCACCAAGAGATAATTCCAGCGACTACCATAGATAGACCGCCAAGTGCTGAACTTGAAGTTGGGCAAACAGATGAAAATAGTTTACCTGCTGGATACGATGTATTAGTACCTCTAGTTGATAAAATAATAGAAACAGACACAACTTTTGAAGAATTAGCACAAGAATTTGGTGAAAAAGTTGTTGCAGACACAATTTTATTAATTAGAAGAAGCGAAGCAAAACGTCGTCAGCTTCCACCAGCAATTAGAATTACTGACCGCTCATTCGGGATTGAAAGAAGAGTCCCTATGGACTATCCGCTTGAAACAATAACGTTATAAAAATTATTACTACTATATGCAGTTATCTTCATTAGAGTTCCTGCAAGTTGGAAACCAACAGTTTAATCCAGGCCAATTTATAAGAACTTTTTTTGAGCCCAAGAAAATATGCGATAGTTATGTAATACAAGAGCGTTTTGTAGATTC
>JBILET010000354.1:0-2537 GCA_044351935.1 Bdellovibrionota bacterium | reverse complement strand
ATAAACTCACAAGTAAATATCCCGCCGCTTTAGTTGTTTTCGAAAAACGTGCTAAACAAATTATAGGTAAAGGCCCAAATTTTGACGACGTCAAAGAATTAATTGATCCAGCGTTATTAGCGGCTAGCCAAGAAGATGGCCGAAAAGAAGATAAATTTAATAGTTTATTCTCTTTCTAACTAGCTCGTACTACAGCATAATTATTCATCTAGTGAATAGTTTGCGTCTTACCAAATTAATCTGTTTTCTTTTTGCGATCTTAGTCGTATCAAGCAGCGCGCTTGCACAAAAAAAACATCAGTTAAAATTTGAACCATTCTTAGTAGAGTTTGATAGCCAGACATTTACATCTATTTATATTACTGGTCCCAAAGCTAAAGACTTAACCCCATTTGAAGTTGAAAATCCAAGAAGATTGGTTCTTGATCTTCCGCGAAAAATTGGAAAATTCTTAAAAGAATCGAATTATATTCTTAATAATTCAAGTTGCTCTAAATCCATTAGAATCGGGGGACATCCAGACAAAACAAGAGTCGTCATAGATTTGAATAGTAACTGCGATTTCCAAATTACAAAAAAACCTAACGGTTTAAAGATTGATTTTACAGTTACTAATCAACAAAAAAATAACGTTCCGCCGGGCAGCTCTGTGACGCCTACAACAACACCAAAGGCTGTAACGACTAACACTGCAATCCCTTCACCTACAATTTCTGCCTCACCTGTACCAGCAACGGTAGCTACTGCATTAGTATCAGCCACACCAACAACAGTTGCTATGGTTACTAAAATTCAAAGTGATACCCCAACTGCAACGACTACTCCAACTAGAACTCCAACTGCTAGTCCAACTGTCACTGCAACCTCAACTTCAACTGCCACCTATACTTCTACCCCAGAAGCACAAGAAGCAATTGCAACTAGTATCCCTTCGGCAACACCAACTAATACAATTCAAGCATTATTAGTTGGTAAAGTATTAGAGCAAATTAGTTTTTTTCATGACGGTGATATCAATCAAGTAAAACTTGGATTTTCTCAGCGCGTATCATTTAAAACAGTAAAAGACTCTACTCGTAAATATAAAATATCTATAAAAGATTGTTTAATTGCTCGTCCTGGACTTACTTTACCGCACTTTCCCCCAAATGATGTTGTAGGATTTACATTAATTCAAGCTGTCAAAGAAGGTGCTGACCTAAACATCTATATTAATGTAGAAGATGGGATAAAAATAAATGCAGCTAATATTGATAATTCTATTGTCATCAATTCCGAGCCAGCAGGATTTTAGTTTAAAACTTTTGTCGCAATAAATTCTTTTGCAACTTTTAATCCTGGTGATAATTCAGTGTGACTATTAATAGATTCAAATACTTTTGCAGCATGAGCATAGTCTTCCATCTGCATATATGCTGCGACTAACTCTTCAATTATTTCTAGATCAGAAGTTTTATTTTGATCAGTTAACTGCAAAAGAACATTTATCGCATCACCTGGCCTACCCACTTGCATATAAATTTTTGCATCAAGTAATGAAGTTAATTTTGACTGAACTTTTAATTTCCTTGCAGCAGCATTAGAAACAAACGATGCTGACCAGTTGCGATTATCAAATAAGATCTTAGCCAAAAGATAGTGCCCCCACCCCCAACAAGGATAGGACTTTAATATTGAGCGTAATTTTAACTCCTGATCCTGACTCGAGTTAAAGTGGTAGTTAAGATATCCAAAAATTCGATCAGTGATCTGCATGTGCAGCATCTGTAGCATCGTGCTTATCTAGCTCTGATGTTGAAACTGCTTTTAAACCTTCGCCCGCTTGTGCAGAGTGTTGCATATCAGAGTGACCAATTTTTTGTCTTGGATCTAATTCAGAAGCTTTTAATGATGTCTGAGCTCCTCTAAGTTCGCGTAAAGTATTGCCTAAATCAGCTTCAGCTGTGGAATTAGTCAATGTTTGATCTATATTGTAGAGTGCAAATGTTAGTAAGATTGCAAAGGGTCCAGCAATCAATAACCAAATAATACCTTTTTTCTGCTCTTGAGGATCTAATTTCATGGGTAGAGAATAAGACTGTAAGGAGCATTCGGTCAAGCTATGAGCATGTTGTCAGATGAAGATATAAAACGAGTACTAGCCAGTAAGGAGCTTATAATTGAGCCTTTTGATGATTCTTACCTGAGGGGGGCTGGTCTTACCCTACATTTAGATAAAAGCCTTCTAAAACCAAAACCTGGCAAGGTAGTGGACGTAAAAAACGGTATATATCCTGACTATGAAGAAATTACGTTAACAGATGACAAGCCTTACCCATTAGTTCCAAATGAGTTTATCCTTGGAGCAACCTATCAAAAAGTCTCGGTTGGTAATTCGTTAGGATTTTTTATTGAGGGACGAAGCACCCTTGCACGAGTAGGATTAACTATCGTGCAAACTGCCATGCTTGTATATCCAGGTCATAAAGATAGAAGAGTAACTTTAGAACTTGCAAACCACGGTCCAAATACAATTCTTTTGTATCCAAAAATGAAAA
>JBILET010000133.1:0-4813 GCA_044351935.1 Bdellovibrionota bacterium | reverse complement strand
TTAGATCTATTAACCTAAATCAATTCTTAATCACGTTAGATTTAAGTATTAAATGAAGGTTTTTTGCTGCTGTAGTACTTACTATGTAAATCATTATTACTACGCGTAGTAGAAGTTCAATCGGAATTATAGATGTTGATTTGGGGGACTTGAAATTGCGTAGCGAGGGCAAGATGCCCGAGTAGCAATTTCAGAGCGACAAAGCGAACAGGATGTTCGCGCCGAGCGCTCCCCCAAAGTAACATCTATAATTCCGATTGAACTTCCCCCGCTTAGAACAAAGCAATATTAATTCTTCGCTACAAATGTTAATACCCTGAGCATTACGTAACTTAACAATCCAGCCCTAACAGTCCAGCAAATAGTTCTTACCCAATTAGTCATAACAAGTGAAGTGATATAAGTTTGCGAACCTGAACTTTGAATTAAATTATGAAGCGGAACTTGTAGGAAGAAGGTAGATGCAAATATTAAAATAACTAGAGTTAAACTTGCCACGGATTCACCCCAGCTTATCCATTCAGGCCGATAGAAAAAAAGATATGTTGCAGAAGCTAGCTCTAGCAACATAGGTATAATTACAACAAAACTGGTTCTTGATGCATGTTGTACTGCGTATGACTGAATGGCTTCGTTACCAACAGCTTTAAATAGAGGATAATGAACAATCTGAACAAACCAGATTAGTCCAGTCATATAAATGCAGCTGATATAACTAATTAAGAATGGTATTACTGGATTGAGCATGAAGAATTGATTTCATTAAATGGAATTAAATCAGCAGCATCTTTTGTTGGATAGTGATAAATGACTTCCGAATTGAAAATCACAACGGCGCCACCAAGTTGAAAACCATCTCCGTTTAATTTGCCGATGCCATGATTATTTTTGAATAGTGAAATCAAAGCTTGTTTAATTACATTCAAACCAAAAAGCTGCGTAATTGTGCCGCGTGGTAAATTAAAAGCCTTATAAAGATTACAACTTGGATCGGATACTGTCTTTAGATGATCAAGATTAAATTTAGTAAGAAGTTTACAGATTTCCTCATGAGTTCCTCCCATGTGAATAATAATTGGAGTAATCGCATTTTGACTTAAATGTTCTAGGTTGTTTTTTAAGTGCTCTAATGTTTGTCGGCAAAAACAGCAACCAGAATGTCTAACAAACACTAATAAAATTTTACTTTTGTTAGATAGTTGTAAAATTGATTCGCCTGTATTGCACTTATATTCAGCGATTAATTGTTTATAATTTTTATTACTCATCATGGGATTATTTTTTTATTCTGAACGTGTTTTTAGCATGCCAAGTCCACCATCGATTCCTATTGTTTGGCCGGTAATCCAGCTGTTTTCGGGAGTTAGAAGAAATGCAATCATTCGCGCAATATCATCTGGTGACCCTAGGCGGCCCATAGGATGCATTGCGATAGATGCTTTAACAGCAGTATCACTGGATGTAATTCGTTCTGTTAGAGGTGTTTTTGTTAGTCCAGGTGCAACACAGTTTACTCTGATATTTTTTGATGCGTATGTTGCTGCTGCAGATTTTGCTAATGAAATTAATGCTCCTTTTGCAGCAGCAATTGCTTCATGATTTGCAAGTCCGATTTGTGCTGCAGCAGATGAGCATAAGACTATAGAGCCCCCTTGTTTTGCAGATAAAATTTTTGTTGCTGCTCTGAGTATCGCAAACGATGTGTATAGGTTTGCTTTTAAAACAGAATCAAAATCATTAAATGATGTTAAGTGGGCAGGTTTAAGTAGTAGTGAGCCACAAAGATTTACTACTCCTTGAATTTGACCAAGTTTTTCAGCAGATGACTGCATGACAGACTCGACTGACTCAAATGAGTAATCACAACTTTCTGTATGATCAAATTTATCGCTTAAGTTGGTTAGTTTTTCTGCGGTACGAGAAACCCCTATGGTTGAAAATCCTTGATTTTTAAGAATACCAGCTAAGGATTGGCCGATACCACCAGAGGCTCCGAAAATTATAATTGATGACATTTAAAATACAAATAATATTAAATAGTTAAACTTGCAGTGGTATTCTAGTTTGTATTCTCGTTATCAACAAATTATTTAGCCTAGAAATATCAAGGTAATTACTCTTTTGTCGAATATAATAGTCGAAGGTATGTCGGAAGATTATAGAGTAACAAATAAAACTGGTATTTACGGTTTAAGTCAGGGGATATTGTCTCCGCGTAAAAAATCGTCGGAATCTAGTGCAGAACTAAGTGCAATATTTAAACAAAGCTTATCTGTTTCCAAAGATGATGCTTCATCGATTACCCTTTCTAGTAGCTCATTACAGGAATTAGAAAAATCAACATCAAGCTCGTCTGCGGGAGTTTCCTTAGAGCTTGGCAATGCAACAAGTAGTCTAAATATTCTTTCGCAAGCACTTGATAACATAACAACACTACTTGAAGAAAAAAAATCTTTAGAGGAAAACCTTCCTGAAGGATTAGTTGATGCTAATACTGTTGCGGCTCAAGAACGAATTGCTGAAATTGATGCCGAAGTTTCAACAATAAGTTCATCAACTACTTTTAATGACATCGATTTATTTGGTGGTATTACTGCAGGGTCTTATTCTGTTGCTGCTGTTGTAGCTCAAACAGGTGGCACAACAGATGATGATTTAAATTCAGTTGCTGGATCGATTGCTCAAGTAGAACAGGCTTTAAGTGGTATAGACGAAGATGTTAAGGTCCAAGCCGCAGCTAGAGAAACTGATTCTAATAAAGTCTCGGAAGATACGGTTTCTTCTTTAGTCCAAAAAATTGCCGGTGAAATTACATCACCTTTTAACAGCGTAACTGCTCAAATATCGATTATTGAATCAGCAAGTGCAGCTCTAAGTTCCGAGCGGGTTAGTCAATTGACCTCAAATTAATTATTGGTCAAATTATAGTTAGAGTTCTATCATATTAGGCTAGGAAGCCTGTTATGATATATCCAATTACACAAGACGATCTTCAGCCTATGTCTTTAGGGGCGCCAAAGTATGTTTCTCCATTGGTAAATGGATCTAATTTACAATCAAAATTTACTACGGACTCGAGTCGTGTTGCGTATAACGTTTTATTCGATCAATCTGACACTGCATCAACTAATCAAATAAGTTTTGAACTTTGTGGCGCTCGTGAACAAATATTCTTCGATCCCCAAAAAACAAATGCCGCAATTGTAACCTGTGGTGGTATTAGCCCGGGAATTAATTCCGTAATTCGATCTTTAGTCAGCGAGCTAAGTTCGTATGGATGTAAAAATATAGTAGGGATTCGATACGGCTATAAAGGTTTAGTTTCTACGGAACATCCACCAATTCAACTTAATATTGATATGGTTGATGAGATTCATCTAAAGGGTGGATCAATTTTGGGTTCTTCACGGGGAAGTGTTGATCCTAAAGAAGGTGTAAGTTTTTTAAAGAAACACAAAATAAATATTTTATTTTGTGTTGGTGGGGACGGTACACTTCGTGGTGCTCTAGCTTTGAGCGAAGCCGCAAAAGAAATCGGATATGAATTAAGTGTTATTGGAATTCCTAAGACAATTGATAATGATGTACCGTTTGTTTTTCAAAGTTTTGGATTTTTAACTGCGGTTGAAAAGGCAAAAGATGTAATTATACAAGCTCACACTGAAGTTTCATCTTATCAACGTACATTAGCAATTGTGAAGTTAATGGGACGAGAAGCTGGATTTATTGCTTTGCATGCATGTCTTGCAGCTCAACTTGCAGATATTGCTTTAATCCCCGAAGTTAATTTTGAGTTAAATAACCCTAATAATCCAAGTAGCCTATTTAATAGAATATCAAATGTTCTTGATAAAAAAGATGCATGTGTACTGGTAATAGCCGAAGGTGCTGGGCAAGATCTATTTAACGGGCAAGACAGTATTGGCGTTGATCCTTCAGGTAATAAAAAATTAAATGATATCGGAATTAGATTAGTTCATGAGTGTAAAAAATATTTTAGCGGCGATCGACTTGCATCTATAAAATATTTTGATCCAAGTTATAGTATTCGAGCCGTAGCAGCAAATGTTGCTGATTCAATGTTGTGCGATGGGCTAGCGCGAGCTGCTGTTCATGCAGCTTTTGCTGGAAAAACAGAAACAATGATAGGGTTGTGGTATAACAACCTTACACACGTTCCGATAAAAACGGTATGTAAGTTTAAAAAACGAGTAAATCCGCAAGGAGCTACTTGGCAAAGATTAGCATCAACTTTGTTTTGAGTTTTTTGCTTCCCAAACTTTTGCATATTTTAAGAATACATAATATGCCTCGAGTGTAGCGATTATAAATCCTGCAACTCCATCTTTAAATCCTTTTTTAACTATATAGAATTTTACAAATCTAAATATTGGGCGAAAAATCATTTGTGCTATTGATGGTGCTTTTCCGCTGCTAATCATGCTTTTTGCAGCAGAGGAAGCAAACTTATTCAATCTATTAACTTGATCTTGGATATCTTTGTATGTGTAGTGAAATAATTCACCTGTTAGTTTTCTAGTTTCTCCTTCAACAGAGGCTTTCTCGTGGGGATCTGTTCCTCCCCAAGTAGTTGCAGATTTTCTGCATAACCGAAGTCGGTATTCAGGGTACCAACCACCATTTCGCCACCATCTTCCTAGATAATTAACAACTCGTGATATATGAAATCCATTATAGGGTAACTTCTTAATAGAATCTTGGGTAACAATTTCAATTATTTCACTTTTTAGTTCTTCTGATACTACCTCGTCGGCATCTATATTTAGAACCCACTCACAAGAACATTTCTCTA
>JBILET010000131.1:0-4823 GCA_044351935.1 Bdellovibrionota bacterium | reverse complement strand
GCCTCGGTAGCAAGTGAAAGAGGATCTTCTAGATCTATGTTATCTTGCTTTGCTATCCAGCTTATTGCTTGGGGAAGGTTATGCCCGTTTGCAATCAAGTTAGGATACATATTAGCGGAAGATGACTTAAGTGCCCCTCCAAATGTAATCGTAGAGCTATCATCTAATCCAGATAACGCTGATTGATCAAACTCAGGATTAAGAATCACAGTAATTCTTCCGTTACTGCTTTGATTAATAATTATTGATTTATCATCCATAACGAGCCTTAAAAACGAGATAAAAATTCTCTCCGTAGAATATAAGATGCAGGGGATGAAAATTTTTCCTCAAAAAACGACATGTTATTAGTAACTAGTTGATTTTACTGCGATTATTGGATGCATCGTTCAGTTTTGATTTTACCGCAGAGGAGCGCCGAGGTACGCAGGGAAAGAAGACCACGAATCCAAATAAATTTATTTAATACTATAATACCTCTGCGATACCCCGCGTTCCCCTGCGGTAAAATAAAATCTAATAAGCCAACTACCTTAAGCCACAATAGCTTTTTTAAGAACAGGGTACTGCTCTAGCCGAGCAAGAATGCTATCAGTGTCATAGCCATTCATTTGGTACTGCTCGTTTTGACTTCCGTGAGTTACGTATTTGTCCTGGACACCAAATCTTAATAAAGATGATTTTAGTTCAATATTAAAGTCATTTATTAATTCTAGTATTGCACTGCTAAAACCACCCATTAAAGCGTGGTCTTCAATTACGGCAACTAAATTATGTTGAGCAATTTGGTTGCGGAAGGTTTCTTGGTCTAATGGTTTAGCAAATCTTGCATTTATAATAGTGCAACTTGTCCCGTACAAAGATTCAAGTTTACTTGCAACAGAAATTGCAGTTTGAACCATAGGTCCATAGGAGATAAGTAAAAGATCGCGTCCTGATTGAATCACTTCGGCTTTTCCAACTTCTAGAAGTTTTGCAGGTTGACTTAAGTCAGCTCCGATACCGTTGCCCCGAGGATATCTAATACCAACCGGAGATTTAATTTTACTGCACGCGGTATGGACCATATCCCTAAGTTCACTTTCATCTTTAGGTGACATCAAAACCATATTCGGCAAAGTTCTTAAATAAGAAATATCAAATACACCTTGATGAGTTTCGCCGTCATTGCCAACAACTCCGCCACGGTCCATTGCAAAAACTACAGGAAGATTCTGAATACATACATCATGGACAACTTGGTCGAATGCTCGCTGTAGAAAAGTAGAGTAAATAGCGCAAATAGGAAGTTTGCCTTCGCAAGCAAGACCTGCTGCAAAAGTAACCGCATGTTGCTCGCAGATCCCCACATCAAAAAATTTATCTGGATGTTTCTTTTCAAAAATATCTAATCCTGTTCCTGTAGGCATTGCCGCAGTAATTGCCACAAGATTCGGGTTCGTGTCTGCAACTTCAATTAAACTTTGAGCAAATACTTGAGTATATGAAGGAATCTTTTTTGCGGGCGCAGAAGCCAAAAATTGGGCTTTTTCGCGATCGAATGGAGTTACACCATGCCATTTAATAGGATCTTCCTCGGCTGGCTCATAGCCTTTTCCTTTGCTTGTCCTAATATGAACCAAAACTGGACCTTCTTGTGCTTTGGCGTGATTAAACGCAGAGATAAGTTCATCTATATCATGACCATCGATTGGCCCAAGATATCTAAATCCAAAAGCTTCAAACAAAAGAGAAGTATGCGACATAAAACTTTGCGCAGCTTCTTCGGCTCGGTCAACAAACTTATAAAGTAAGTCAGGGACAATTCCACTTTGATGTAAGTGCTTAAATCCAGCTCGTGCTTGAGTATATAGATTCGATGTTACTGTTTTTGAAAACAATCTCGATAGGGCGCCTACGTTTTCTGAAATAGACATTTCATTATCGTTAAGTACGACAATAAAGTTATTTAGCTTCAAAGCTCCTGCATGATTAAGAGCTTCAAATGCCATTCCTGAAGTTAAAGATCCATCGCCAATTACAGCGATTGAATAATGTTTATCTTTTTTGCTAGAAGCATTTTGAGCAACGCTAATTCCAACAGCTGCCGATATGCTTGTTCCTGCATGACCAGCGCCAAATACGTCGTACTCGCTTTCCTCACGTTTCAAAAATCCAGATATTCCGTCTTTTTGTCGAATAGACTTTAGTCGGTTGCGACGACCAGTTAGCATTTTGTGGACATATGCTTGGTGGCCTACATCCCAAACAATTTTATCCTCGGGGGTGTTGAAAAGATAATGCAGCACAACTGAAAGTTCGTTGGCTCCAAGGCTTGAGGCAAAATGCCCACCACTAGATGCAACAGAATCTATCAGTTCATCTCGAAGCTCCTTTGCTACTATTTTAACCTGAGCAGGAGTAAGAGAACGCAACCCATTTGGTAACTCAATCGAGTCTATTAATTTGGTATTTGACACCTTAGAATTATAGCCTATTGGGTAGCCAAATTGCTACTTGGGGACAGCCTTAAAAACTGCCCCAATATTGGATATATTTAAAGCCTATTACCGACCAACCGAGAAGTGTACTCTTCTGTTTTTAGCCCATGCAGCCTCATTTTGGCCAGGATCTAGTGGAACTTCTTCTCCGTAGCTAATTGTATCAAGCGTAGAAGAAGGAACCCCAGCAGCTATTAGAGCACGCTCTACAGACTTAGCACGAGCAGCTCCTAGAGCCATGTTGTATTCGTTTGTTCCGCGCTCATCACAGTGGCCTTCTAGGATAACCTTCATGCCACTATTTTTTGAAAGAACAGACGCATTGAAGTCCACATCTTGTCTAGCAGCTCCATCAAGAGCAGAAGAATCATAATCAAATCTCACATCACGAAACATTCCTTCGCCTTCAGCTAAAGGAATACTACCTGCGCCGAAGCGGTCTTTTCCGCCAGTAAGATCTGACTCAGAAAGTCCGTCGCGATCGCTAGAGGAGGAACAACCTGCAAGTAAAGCGATTAACGCAGCAGAAATTAATAATTTAGAAAAAGAATATTTAGTTAAGCTGACAGCCGAAAGTTTCATGTTAAACGAGTCCTAAAAACGAAGTTTATTGCTATTGTTGTAAGTAGAAATTAACGTAAGCTAGACAGTTGCACAACCCAAGGAAAAGCATATGAGCAAAGATTTTTTACTACCAGCCCAGACCTCGTTTAATGCTAATTCCAAGTCGTATTTCGACCAGCTATCCGAATTCCTATCCATTCAATCAATTAGCGCTGATAAGGATTTTCACCATCAAGCTAAGCAGTGCGCTAACTGGCTATTAGAACACCTTTCTCGGATGGGAGCCTCCTTAGCAGAATTGATTCAAACTCCAGGACTGCCATGCGTGTTTGCAGAATTTAACTCTCAAGGTGACCCCAAAAATTCAGAAACTGTCTTGTTTTATGGTCACTATGACGTGCAGCCTGTTGACCCAGTAAATCTTTGGGACACAGATCCCTTTAAGGCAGAAATTAAAAATGGTCGAATTTACGCAAGAGGAGCCCAGGATAATAAAGGGCAACTTTTCTATTTCTTAAAAGCACTCGAGTCTACAATTTTATCTGGGACTCTAGGAGTAAACGTAAAAATATTACTTGAAGGAGAAGAAGAGTGTGGAAGTGTAGGGATATCGCAAACCTTGCCAACCATTGCTGATAAAATTAAAGCTGACACTTTGCTTGTTTGTGATACTGGAACCCTAGATGCTTCTTTGGGTGCAATCACTATGGGGCTTCGAGGAATTGTTCATTTAGAAATTAAGTTAACTGGCCCTAATAAGGATCTTCACTCTGGTGTGCACGGAGGAATTGTTCAGAATCCTGCAGTAGAGCTTTCTAGACTAATATCTAAAATCCATGATGAAAACGGAAAAATTTTAATCCCTGGTTTTTATGATGGAATTAAAGAGCTATCAAAATCTGATCTAGATAAAGCTAATAATTTTCCAATGACCGAGCAGCAATATCAAAAGCTTGTTGGTGTAGCACCACTTGGAGGAGAAAAAGGATTATCAATGGCTGTGCGTCGTGGTCTTCGCCCAACTGTTGAAGTAAACGGAATAACAAGTGGATATCAGGGTGAAGGTTCAAAAACGATCATACCATCGTGTGCATCATGTAAAATTTCAAGCCGTATTGTTAGTGGTCAATCTGCGGTTGATATTAAAAATAAAATTATAAATTTTCTAAAGGATAACACGCCTAGCGGTTTGCAATTTGAGTGTTTGCACCAGGACGCAAGTGGTGAAGGATTTAGCATGTCTGTTGAGTCAAAAGTAGTTCAAAAGGCAGCAAAAATTCTTACGCAGATTACGCAGACAGAGCCTTTATATATCTGGGAGGGGGCATCGATTCCCTTAATTCCATCATTGATAAAATATAGTGGAGCTTCTCCTTTGTTGGTTGGATTTGGGCTAGAAGAAGACAACATACACGCACCAAATGAAAGCTTTAGCCTAGATCAATGGCAAAAAGGCTTTATTTTCTGCCATCAATTTTTATCTAATATTTGTCCATCATAGGAATCACCGCAGCAAATGTCTTTTGTTTTTTTACCGCAGAGGGACGCAGAGTTTCGCAGGGTAATTCATTTACCATTCTCGAGATCCCATCTTTAAAATGAAGAGTATTAAAATTAAGTATTAGTCCTAAATTTTTTTTACTTAATTTTAGATAGGTTAAAAGCTGTGCTTTATGAAAAAGATCTAGTCTATATCCGATATCTACTTTGATCGTATCAAATAGAACAGGTAATGGATGCTCTACTAAGACATTAAACCCACGCTTTCTTAATTCATAT
>JBILET010000269.1:0-3247 GCA_044351935.1 Bdellovibrionota bacterium | reverse complement strand
ACTATGTAACTTTAGAAATCTCATCTGGAGTAAAAGTTAAATTTCTGGCTTCTCATATTGCTAAAAAAGAGGATAAATGAACGATCTAAAAAGTAGACTTTGGATTTTTGGTGCATCAATTGTTTTGGCGGTAGTTTTTTTATTACCAACATTTTTTAAGGATGCATTTAAAGATATACAGTGGATTAGTAAACCTATCTCTTTGGGATTAGATCTAGCTGGTGGTGTACATCTTGTATACGAAGTTCAGCAGGAAGAAGCAGTAAAATCTAGAATGCAATCTATTGCCACAGCTCTTCGTTCTGAAATGCGAGAAGCTAAGATTGCTTTAACTGCCGTAAAAGTTCCTGACTCTAGAAGAGTCGAACTAACCTTTTTAAATGATCAAACCGCAGAGCGTGGTAAAGCAAAGATCCAAGAATCGCACAAGGATTTGATAATTAAAGATACTCTGCCAGACGGAACGAAAGTAAAAGTTACGTATGCAATAACTGATCAGTACGCAGAAAAAATTTCTGCAGACTCTGTTTCTCAGGCTGTTGAAACGCTAAGAAACCGAGTTGATCAGTTTGGTGTCGCCGAGCCGCTTGTACAAAGATCAGGTACTAATCGCATAGTTTTGCAAATGCCAGGAGTTAGCGATGTTGCTTCTGTTAAAAAAATCGTTGGTAATGTTGCGAAACTTGAATTTAGATTGATTCCAAAGCCAGGGAGTACTGAAAGTACAATTACTGTAAAAGATAAAGCTGGGGCAAATATAACTGTTGAAGATCAAGTATTGATGACTGGACAGGATGTATCCGTAGCAAGAGTAGCATTTGAGCAGGGAGTCTCTGTTTCGTTAACATTTAACGCTGAAGGTGCTAGAACTTTTAGGAAAATCACTACAGAAAACGTCAATCGTCAGTTGGCCATCATTTTAGATAATGTTCTTTATAGCGCTCCAAATATTAACGAGCCAATCGCAGGTGGTACTGCAAGTATTACAGGCGGATTTACAGTTGAAGAGGCAAAACAACTTGCAGTAGTGCTTCGCGCAGGTGCATTACCAGCTCCATTAAAAGTAATGGAAGAAAGAACAGTTGGCCCATCGTTAGGAGCTGAATCTATAAGAAAAGGTGTCATTGCAATTTTGGCAGGATTTGCTGCCATCGCTGTGTTTATGGTGTTCTGGTATAAAAAATCAGGAATCGTTGCAGTTGTTTCACTAGCGCTGAATTTATTTTTTATCGTTGCTATTCTTTCAGCATTCGGCGCCACAATGACTCTGCCTGGACTTGCAGCTTTGGCTCTGACAGTCGGTGTTGCTGTTGACTCGAATGTAATTATTTTCGAAAGAATTAAAGATGAGCTTTCAGCAGGTCATAGTCGAGACGGTAGCGTTAAACTTGGTTTTGAAAAAGCTTACTCTGCAATTTTTGATTCCAATATATCTTCACTTTTTACAGGAATAATTCTTTATATATTGGGTACAGGGCCTGTTAAAGGATTCGCAGTAACTTTGTCTATCGGCGTTTGTACTACAATGTTTTGTGCGGTTTATGTGTCAAAAATTGCGTTTGATTACTTTAGCTTAAAAGGTTCAAAAACAAGTCTATCCATTTAACTTTTTAAAGTGGTTCAAATTAAAATGAATACAAGAAAAATTCCAAATATAAATTTTATGGGAGTTTTCCCCATAGCTGTATTTATATCAACATTGCTAATCATTGGTTCTGTATATTTATTTATCTCTCAAGGCGAGTCTAAGTACGGGGTTGATTTTACTGGAGGGCACGAAGTTCTTGTGTCTGTTGAAGGCCAAACAAACAGCGACCAGGTTCGCTCGGCTGTTGTCGAAGGAGGATTTGAAAACGCAGTTGTTCAAGCTTTTGAGGGCAGTGGCTCTGAATTCTTAATTCGAGTAGAAGGAGAACAATCAGATACTGAAGCTTTAAAGCAAAAATTAGTTACGTTGCTTAAGGAAAAATTTTCTAAAGAAGTAACTGTGAAAAGACAAGACTTTATTGGTCCTACTGTTGGTAAGGAACTTCGTAAAAGTGCTCTGATTGCCATTATTGTATCGCTGCTTGGGCTGTTGGCGTATATTACTTTTAGATTCGAAATGGCTTTTGCTATGGGAGCAATAGTTGCTCTTTTTCACGATGTTATTGTTGCAACTGGTTTATACTTATTGATGGGTCAAACATTTAGTATGGGTGCCGTTGCGGCAGCATTAACAATCGTTGGTTATTCAATTAATGATACCATCGTAATTTTTGATAAAATCCGAGAAGAAATATTTCACAGCAAAAATTACGATCTTAAGCAGATCATGAACCACAGTATTAATGCGATGCTCTCACGAACGATTATTACGCACGTATTAACTTTCTTTTCTGCCGCTGCTTTATACTTCTATGGTGGTGGTGCGATTTCAGACTTAAGCCTTTATTTACTAGCAGGGATAATCTGCGGATCTTATTCAACAATGTATATTGCTTGTCCTGTGGTGCTTTTATGGCACAAATTCAGAGGTGGGCAAGTAACCGAAATGGTCACTGCAAAATAGAAGTTATTTATCTTCTTCTATAATTCCGGCATCGATTGCCATCTTAACTGCGTCCCCGATCATTTGGCGTTTCTCAGGTGGCATTTCTTTGAAAAGTTTTTCAGACTCTTCTTGAATCATTGAAAATAATTTAGCTCTTTCCTCAGCCGACATGGTCCTTGTTCCAGCTCTCTTATTTGAGTCGATAGAACCTACGCCTGCAACGCTACCTACGGCAGTTGTCGCTTTTACTTTATCAATGGAACCAACAGTATCAGCACCTTGAACACGAGTTGCACCTTCGGTGCCTAGTACAGATTTGATTTTTTTATCGCCAATTTTATTTGTCATTTGTATATCCCTTGAGCTCCGAAGGTTTCTGTAAAGGGCCCCATGTTTCCTTGTTTCTTTAGTTCGTTTGCCTTATCTCTTAATCCAGGTCTTACCTTAGGTCGATTCAGAAATTGTTTACCAACTCCTAATTCTTTATATAAATACTCTACTAAAATTTTATGTTCACGAATCACATTAAGTCCATCAGTATTCCATTCTTCTGCTACGCTGCGAAGCGATATGCCATCCCAATATACCCGATACATTAACATTTGGTGAACAGGTTCAAGTGAGGCCAATAGAAGAATCATTCTTTTATAATCAAGAATTTGATCAGGTAAGGGAGCTTCTGATTCTTGTTTAGCAGCTAATAAGCTTGCTCCT
>JBILET010000130.1:0-4840 GCA_044351935.1 Bdellovibrionota bacterium | reverse complement strand
TTCTGCTTTCTGTGTTGAATAACTGTTAAAAAATCGACATCGGCACAATTAAATAAAACTAATAAGTCTGCGCTAATCGCCAACTGATATCTATTAGGATGATGACAGTCAATATTATATACAGACCAATCAGGGTTGCTATTGGCCAAAGCCTGAGCTGGCCATTCCATTCGATATTTACTATCACCTGTCTCGTCTAGCGAAACAACTTGGACTATCGATTTTAAATTACTCATGATTCTACAGGGAACGATAGTAATTTATTCATAAAATTTCCAACTATAAAATCAACGACATCTTTTACAGCAATTATTCCAACAGGTATATTTTGTTCATTTACAATAGGTAGATTTCTAAATCCACCTTCAGACATTAAAGTTAGTGCATAAGCAATAGTACAATCTAAAGTTTGAACAACTGGGTCTTTAGTCATAAATTCGCTGATACTTTTATCTTTATACTCCGAATAGTGTCGAGCAACTTTTAAAATGTAATCACGTTCTGTGAAAATACCGATTGGATTTTTTTGATCATCCACAATAATTACACATCCAGTCTTCTGTGACTGTAATGAATTTAGGACATAATCTAGAGTGTCATTTTTATTAGCAATCACAGCTGGTTTAGGTGGCATAGTTCCGATAGTTCGGCATAACACATCATTATCTAGTAAGTCATAGTGAATGTCGCATGCAGCATTCATAGAATTTTTGATATCTTGACTGGATTGTTTATTATTTTTTTCCATTTTTATTTACTTTATTAGTCGAAGAATCGTCTGGACAAGTAATATCTTTAAGGGGTTCAGTTATAAACGATTTATTATTTATATCATAAACTACCGATATTGGGCCTGCTACTAAATCTTTAAACTTAAACTCCTCTTTATTTGCTGTTACAATGACACCTTGATTAATTTTTGATTTAGCATTTAGTCTGCATAGCGGATCAAGCTGTACATTAGATAAGATTTTGTCTTTTTGAGCTTCTAATTTTTTAAGACTATCTTGAACAGCATGCAGTTTTCTTAACATTTCCTGCATTTTTTCTTTAAATGGACTTTTTAGTAGCTGGATCCTAGCTGACTGGGCCACATAAGGACCAATGTGCAGTTCCAATAATTGGATAGTTTTGTGGTGACTAGCGATATTAGAAATCAACGCAGAGTACTCATTGCTCATTTCAACAGCCGTGCTAAATATTATAGTTGTTGGCTGCCCAACATCATTTCCGATTTCCTTTGCTTCAAGACCATGCACAACATATAAATTACCACCAAAAATTCGTGCATTAGGCGCGCTAATACACTTGTGGCATCTAAGTTCACAATCAACAGCTTCTTTATTAATTAAAATTTTTCCTAAAACTTCGGCTTTGATTTCGTGCATAATATTGGCCGAAAGTTGACCTCCGCAAAATATACTTGACCCAGCAGCACCTATCGCAAAACCTTTAATCTCGATGTCTCCCTGTTCAGATCTAAGTGTTCCTTTTTGTAAATTACCTTTGACTAATACGCCTTTACGACCGATTACAGAAAATCCAGGCAGAACATCTCCCTGGACAATCACAGTTCCATAGAAATCTATATTACCGCAGTGAAAATCTACATCACCCTTAATTTCTAATGTATTAGTGATCGAAAGTTCATTTTTTTTCTGAATTAACATTCCTTCTGATTTTGCAATTATCCTATCGAAGGTTTGGTCTGTATGTTCAGGTCCAGGACCAGGTAGTACTTGTAATGTTTTGTCTAATGATACTTTGATAGGGACACCCATTACTGATTTAATAGGTTTACCAAATGCATCTTTCCCATCTTTACCAGCCTTAGGTGGATAAATTCTTGCAACAACTTGATCTAGGCTTAGATTGTCAAATAAGTTTAATGAAGTAAGAGAAAATTTTCCTTTACTATCAACCCCAGGAGCACCGGTGCCTGAATATGCTTTAACAAGCACTAGAAGCTTTCCATCAACACCAGGTTCTGCCTGATACCCTCTTGCCACTCTGCGAGTTGTAATTGGTTTACCAGATATAGACAATTTACATATTTCATCAATGACTGTTGTATCAAATTCAGCCGAAGGAAATTGATTTTGAAGAATATCCAATATCTCGTTTCTTTCAATTTTGCTATTAGAAGTTGGAATTAAATCGATAAATAATTTTAAATTATCAGAAGTAACTTTTACATCAAGCGCAAACTTGGGATTATCCGCTTTGAAGATTGATTTTAATTCTTTAGCGTCGTCAGTTGTCATCGGAATTATCCTTAGGCAATTAGTTGGCCAACTGCTTGACTGTATATCTTATTATAACTCTTGATCATTCCAGAAAGCGAAGGTAATTCTGCATTAACTTCAAATTGCGAACTATTACTACTTATTTCCTGCACTTCTAACATTTTACTGGCTAATGCTTGCGGAGTTAAATCATACACCAGCCATCCGCCATTTTGCTGTGCTTTTAGCCTTTCTTCTAGTGCACCGATTGCAAACGAAATGACAGGTTTATTCATCTGCCAAAGCTCCGATAGAGTTAGGCAAAATGACTCTGGAAAAATAGAAGGAATAATTCCAACAGAAAACTTAGATGATATCGAGCCTAAATCTTCTGAATCATAAACTCCATAAGAGTTAATGCCATTTATTTGTTCAAGACCTAATGCAGATATATCCCCTCCGAATAATTCAAGGTCAAATGTCCCGTTTTGTGATCTATAGATTTTGTAAGCATCAATTAATATTTGAATTCCCTTCTGAGGCAAAAATGACCCAATAAATCCAAATGATTTTTTACACTGTTGGGAATCTTTAAATTCTTTTTCTTCTATTGCATGGGGCACAATAACAACATCCTCCGAGAATATTGATTGAAAAGTTTTTTTTATGTACTTCGAAGGAGCAATTATTTTTTTTGCACTGGCAATATTTTCCTTAAGATACGCTCTTCTATCTCTTAAGTACTTAGAAATATCTACTCCAAAAATTTTAGTTGAATAATTTGATCCTAAGGTTACTTTAGGATCTGTCACGCCCTGCATAGTAAAGTGTGGGGTTAATAGATAATAATCGTGCAATGATAAAACAAACGGGATATTTCTTTCATTTAAGAGTTCTAAAATACCAAAAGGCCAATTCAAAAGATGATGTATATGAACTAAATCGGGCTTAATTTGATCAAGAGCCTCTATAAAAAACGATTCATGCTCTTTTTGATGTATTGGTGTCTCGGGAAACGCGATTAAAGGCACTTTTTGGGTAGCCACTACTTGAGACTCTTGTTCAATGATTTGAATTTGTTCCTGGTTAGACACTATAAATGTAGTTTTAACTGTACTTGATACAGATTCGGCCAAAAATTTTGCATGGTTTTCCGTCCCACCACGGTTATGGTATGCATGCAAAACTGATAAAACTGATAGCTGCTTCATTAACGTAACTAGAGTAGTATAAATTTGTAATATGCGAATCGGATTTTTTGCCGAAAATTGCCTCCCTTTTCATGCTAATTCATTAAACGAGCGTCCATTGGGTGGTACTGAAACTGGTGTGATTAGACTAGCCGAGCAACTTTGCAGTATGGGGCATACTGTAGAGGTTTTTACTCGATTTAATCATCAATCTGGGCATACTAATCAGCAGACTAATGTTCCTAAGTATCTTTCACCCGAAAATATCCACAAATCAGATATATTTGATGTTCTGGTGCTTGTTAAAGATTATCGCCCTGCCCGCTTTAAGTTACCGTCCAAGAAAGTGTTCTATTGGACAGGTGACGGACCTGAGCAATATATAAACTTTGGTGTAGGCGACCAAAGAATGATTAAAGCTATAAATGCACTTCTTACGGTAAGTGAGTGGCAAGCTGATGTGCTTTGCCAATCAAGTGGATTCCCGCGTGATAAAGCTTATTTCTTAGGAAATGGTGTTCACTTACCTTACTTTGAAGGCAATCCAAACAAATCTGGAAAAAAACTTTTCTATGCATCCTCCCCGAATCGAGGCCTTACAATTGCATACCAAACATTTAAGTTAGTTCAAAAAGAACATCCTGATGCAACACTACATGTTTATGCAGGTTTTGACGTTTATAATGACCACACGCCATTTACGGGACCACTAATTGACCAATTCTTAGCACTCAAAGAGCTACTATCAAAAGACAGCTCAATTGTTATGCACAATAATCTTATTCAAAAAGACTTAGCACAAAGTATTATGAATTGTTCTGCGTTATTCTATCCAAATCAATTTGTTGAAACTTCGTGCATTGTAGCGCTCGAGGCTCAAGCTGCTGGATGTCCTGTTATTGCATCAAATTCAGGAGGACTGCCCGAAACAGTTTCAGACAGAGGGATTTTGATTTCTGGAGTGCCAGGCTCTGCTGAATATATATTAAAATTCAGCCAAGCAACGATTAACCTATTAAATGATACCGAAACTCTTGCAAGACTATCTCAAAGAACTAGAACTTATGCATTTGCAAATTTCGGCTGGGATAAAGTTGCAAAGCGCTTTGAAGATATCTGCAATCGTACTTATTAGGCGCTTCACTCTTTAGCTCTGAAAATAGTCTCCCTGTGAGCCTGACCTTAGGCGTGGGCGTGAGCGAAAAACAAGTAATAATATCGCTCACGCCTAGGGTCAGGGGCACGGGATTTTTTCAAAGCTTTCCACTCTATTGTTGTCCATCATAGGAATCACCACAGCAAATGTCTTTTATTTTTTACCGCAGGGGTACGCAGAGCAGCTGTGTACAAAGTCAATATCTAAGCAGCAATGAAATGCTGTTTAGGGTCATTTTTTAGAATGCTATTAAGATGAACAATAAATTT
>JBILET010000151.1:0-4491 GCA_044351935.1 Bdellovibrionota bacterium | reverse complement strand
GTAGCATTAAATTCAACAATAAATGAGTTTTCATTTAGTTCCCCCAGTTTATTAATAAACTCCAATAAATCTGGGTCAAGGGCTCTACCAATTGGCTCGTTTAAAGTAATCAGAATATTTGTATTTTGTATCTCTATATTTGTAATTTGAACTGATTCACTAAGATTTCGTATGACCGAAGTATCTATTTGTTGTGATATTTGCTGTCCGCTAACAATGGATTCAACGATAGAAATTATTCTTTGCTCACTAATGAAGCTAAATGTACCCTCGGGATCACATGCGTCACACAACTTTACTTCTACATTATTGGGTAGATTTTTGTATAGATCACTTATAGCTAGTACATCTTCTTGCGATGAAAGTTGAATTGCTAGTTGCTCTAGCGCTTTAGTAATATCAGATTGTTCTATCGGTTGTAATAATGACATCTGTTAATCCGGCAACTCTATTAAATCTTCGATCTGTTTAATCAAAAGGCCCAAAGATCCCTTATTCTGCTGACATAGTTGCTGAATAGTCTGGTAAAATTGATTAAAGTCAATTTGTTTTGGCAAGGTTTGGATAGTTTTACTTGATACCAATAGACTGGATAGGTTAGTTGGGTCTGTTAAATTAATTTCGATAGCTACCGTAGGCTTATTTACCTGAAGCTTCTTAGCATTTTCTTTAATCAACTCTAAGTTATCATTAATTTCAGATGTTAAACTTTGAACAGCAGGATTGTCGCTATCATTGCTAAGCTTAAAGACTAAATATTCACTCAACGCGTCGTATGCTATCTTAGAGTATCTAGCCACCAAGCGATTTTTTAAATCATCAATACTGCTTGCACTTGATAATTCCTTAACAATAAGTTTTTTTGTAGCTTCCTTGTCGACTGTTTCATTAACAAATTGCCTAATTTGTTTTTCTCGCTTAGTAATGAATTGTCTAATATTTTGGTTGCTTGGAACAGTTTCAAGCATTGCACAAAATCTATTAATTGTCTGAATATCTGAATAAATGGTTTTTAATGGGGCTAAATATTGCGGAGCATCCAGTGATTTGCCGCTAGGGTCATCCGATTTTTCCTGGGCCATTGAATTATGTTCTGAAATGTACTTTTGAACTTCTTGCATAGCAGATGATATTCCTAGTATTTCCCATCCACGTCTTATCCTACTTTTCGGTATGGAAGATAAGTCTGCGTTCAAGCTGATTTCCAAAGAAGTGCTATTTGAATTTGGTCTTGTGAGCCGTATCAACTGTAAGTCACTTAAAATATCAAGGCTAGACAACATAAAAGATCTATCGGCTTCAGAAATTTGAAGCTGTCTTCGGCTTTTAATATGAGTTGTGTATGTATGAATTAATTCATCAGCAGTGATTTTCTGCCCTGCCTCAAGGTCAATTTTTTTAATCATTATACATTTGCATAAAATCCCAAAAAACATAACCGCATCACGGTAACTGGGGAAATTTTGGTGAGAAATTCCTTTTACAAATGCTAACAGGCAATAAAGTTTTTCGACTGCTATTGGTGTTACCTTAAAAAAACTAGCTTTGTTACTTTTAGAATCATAAAAAATTCTCATTCGATCAGCGATCGGCTTTGCCATAAACGCTTTTTCGCCACCAGAGTATACATATCCATGTAATGCTCTTTCTCCTCCGTGACTTTGTGTAGTTAAACGCTCGATTGACTCTACAAAAAATTTAAGATTAGTAGTTAATATGCTTGGATCGTGAGGCAAAAATCTAAGTAATCCTAATGCAAATGAACTTGAACTATACCCCTTAGAATAAAGAAGGCGCACATTACCTATAGGAGCTCTACTGATGTGCTTCTGCCACATTTCTTCCCCAAAGTATTTAATGCTTGATCTTTTAATCGAAGTAAGCTGTTTGGAATTTAAGGTTGTTGATGCTTTGTCATAAATCAACGCACACTTATCTAAATCAAATCCATCTATAATAAGACCTATAGAATTGTAGATCTGAGAGCTGTCTAAATTATGGGGAGAACCAAATAGATTTTTTATAATATCCAAATCTTGATAAGAAAATTCTTTGATTTGCTCAATGAAGTTTGAATCTACTACTTGTTCTTTATCTAAAACTTTCAATAACTCAACGTTGATATTATTGGCATTTAAATATTCATGTGCATCTCGAACTAACTCGATAGCACTTTTTTCCTTTTTAGCAGACGCAACAACTGCTAAATCATCTATAAACGCATTAGGAAGCGCATTTATTTCGACAAGTAATTCAACTAGATCAAGTTGATTATTTTGAAGTGAATCTTGTGTAAGTTTGTCTGCAATTTTTATAATATTTGCGAATTTCTTTTTTCCTTCTTTATTCGAAAGGCTAGACAAACATGCTAACGAGGCTATTTCTGCGGTAGTAATTTGGAATAAATC
Organism: Bdellovibrionota bacterium; assembly: GCA_044351935.1. Taxonomy (GTDB): domain Bacteria; phylum Bdellovibrionota_C; class UBA2361; order UBA2361; family JBIKWN01; genus JBIKWN01. The sequence goes on along the minus strand of JBILET010000151.1, from coordinate 2,083 downwards.
AGTGATTTCTAAGGCCGTAATATTGATTTGATTGGACACACCTTCAAGAAATCTAGCTTTTTGTGCGCTTGGGATATTGAACTGTTTAGATAACTCATCGAAAGAGGTCTCGCAATTTAGTGCTTGTGATAGTTGATGGATATTTTTTAATTTTTCGACTACACCATTATCAAAAGACCTAAGGCGAGCAATTACATGCTGAGCGGACAGCAAATCTGACGTTAGTGCTTGAGACGACTGCATTAAAAATCTCAAATAAATAGTTTAGGACAAGTATCCAGCTACAATTTTATCTGAGTATTTTAGTCTTTTATTACCTACTAATCAAAAATATAGTGATTTTAGGGGGTTATTTAAACAAATCCAAATTCGTCTCCCCTGGATAAACATCTGGGAAAATCTGGGCTAACTGGTCACTACTGATGCCAGCTCTTGATAACACTGCTTTTAATGTAGAAGTATGCGAAACTTGCGCGGCAAACGTATTGCCTCTCACTTCGGCAACTGGGCCTAAAATTGCTCTTTTAATCGGACCACCACAAACAAAAAAATCGCTTCCGTGTCCATGATCTGTACCTCGACCGCCATTTTCTCGCACCGTTCTTCCAAACTCACTTTGCATCACAATCACTGTGTTACTTAACTGATTTGCTCGACGAAGCATTTCAAGCAAACCTTTAATAGCTGCAGCTAAAACTAAAGCCCTTCTTGGTAGTCCATAAGTTGTTGCCTGATCTGTGTGAGTATCCCAACCACCAATAGATGTAGCAAAGAATAGCGAGCTATTTTTCAATTCTGGTGGAGCGCTGTTTGATGCAGCAAATGTAATTATTCTAGAGATCTCAAACAATGATCGCTGAAGTCCATCATTTAATCCTTGATCGGTTGCTGGTCTGAATAACGGAAGCTGATCCTCCGCAATGACGCTTGAGATCTGACCAACAACACCAACTGTATCAAAATTACCTTTTACAACTCCTCGCAATGCCTCATCAAACGGCAGATCATCTGTTTGACTATTAAGTTGTTTTGCAATGTTTCTTGCCAAGGCCGAATCGTCATTAGCATCTATTCTTCCATCCCCAGCTAATGAGCCACCTTCACAAGTACCTGCTGTGCAATCAAAAAAACCAAAGTTACGGTCCCTGAATGTATACTGATTGAGATTAGAAAGGATCATCGGAGAGTTCCCATTTGAGTTCAAAAAGAAATCATCCTGAAAACCGATTGACCATGCTTGTATACTTTGCAACTCACATGCCTGGACTAATCTTCCAAACCATCCACCAGATAACTGTGATTGGCTTTTGGGCGAAGCGTTCATCATTATATTCTGAGCTTCTTCATGCGAAAACGAATGGCCTGTAGTGATTCCTGATTCTCCTACTACCGCGCAACCAATATTATTAGTTTGGCAATAAGTTACTAACTCAGAAAGTGAATTATGAAATCCTCTGGGTGATTCAGGATTAGATTGCAATAGTCCTGTCATATTCAATCCCGTCGCAGGATTAATGTTAGGACGATAGCTTTGCATCAGTTGCTTCATAGATCCACCCAAGTACGGAAACAGGCTTTTTGTGTCGCACCCTCCTTGTTGGTTTATCCAAATTACATTCTTAATTTGTCCGCCACCTGCTGCCGCAAAACTAAACCTTGGGATTAATCCACCGCCAAGGGCAGATACTGCCATTGTTCCAAGTGCGCCTTTTATAAATTTTCTTCTGTTAAGTATCATAAATAAGGTCTCCGGTTATTCTTAACAATTTTATCTAATATTAGCTTCTTTTAATTGGGCAACAATTGATATCAATCCAGGAATCTTTAATTCAAGCAATGAATTTAACTGACTATCAGATAGTTTGGCCCAATTAATAGTTCTCTGAAAGACAGGATCTGGCACCCGCACCGTACCTTCCATCTTGGTGCGCAATGTTGCCGTTGTTAAATAAGAAATTAATGCCGATTTTTTAGAATCATTAAGCGTTACTCCAGATCTATTAAGTATTTGTTCAACTATTTCGCTTGGATTTCTTAGGTTAGTTACACCCGCAACCACTTGATTCCATGAGAATCCTAAAGG
>JBILET010000153.1:0-4410 GCA_044351935.1 Bdellovibrionota bacterium | reverse complement strand
CATGAATTAAAAAACGCAAATACAGGCAATACTCCGTATGCAACCCAAGGATGTAAATTGTGTTCAAGTTTGATTAATGGTGATTTTGACTTATGATTTTTGCCGTGTAACGGAATAACTAAAGCTAATAATACACCTGCTATCGTAGCGTGTATTCCAGATAAATATACAAAATAAAAAAGTATCATCCCTGGAAGGGCATAATACCTTATCTTTTTCTTACCTATTTTATTTATAAAAATTAGTACTAAGTAAACCAATACTGCGTAAAATAAGTTTAGCCATGATAACGATGACGTATAAAAGAATGCTATTACCAGTACGGCTAATAAATCATCAAATATAGCCAATGCTGTAAGAAATATTTTCAATGAAAACGGAATAGATCTGCCAAACAATGAAAGCACACCTAATGAAAAAGCGATATCAGTTGCTGTTGGAATTGCCCATCCACGCAGTAGTTGATCACTCGAAATATTTAATAGTGCATATATTATTGCAGGTAACAACATCCCACCAAGTGCAGCAACGGCAGGTAACATAGCACTCTTAATTGTAGATAACTCCCCTTGTAATACTTCTCTTTTTATTTCTAATCCAACGACAAGAAAAAATATCGCCATCAAAAGATCATTTACTATAAAATGGGACGAGATTTTTATATTTGTTATTCCTAAGTTAATTCCGACATCAGAATGAATTAAGCCGTCATACCACAGTGAAGCACTACTATTCTTGAGCAATATTGCAAGAACAGCAGCAAATAAAAGAATGACTCCACTTAAAGCTTCGACTCTAACAAAAGTAATAACTGTTTTAATACGATTAATCATTTAAAAGTTTTTTTCTATCAAAAGGCTGAAAGACAAAAAATAACAATCCAAACCCAACTATCACAAAAGTAATCCCATTCGACCATGAAAGTTCTTCTTTAAAAACTGCCCAGCCTATTAGTAATGATATTGTCGGGCCTAGATACTGCATAAATCCTACTGTAGACAGTTTTGCTGTTCTTATAGCTTCTCCGTAAAATAGCAACGGGGTTGACGTTACAATCCCAGATAATAATAACAAAATATCAGTTGTTGGATTTATAGTGAAAAGAGAAATACCCTCTGTTGAACTTAGATATAATAACGCAATAAGTGCAATTGGTAGTAACAAAACAGTTTCAAGAGTTAATCCCATGATTGGGTCAAGTTTTCCTCTTTTTCTTATAAACGCATACAATGCAAACGACATCGCTAAAGTAATAGCAATTAATGGGAGTTTTCTGAGTTGATAAACTTGCAATAAGACTGCAAACAAAGCAAAAGCAAGCGCAATCTTGCTACTAAGCGAAATTTTATCCTTAAAAAAAACTGTTCCTAGCGTAACGACAACAAGTGGACAAATATAATAACCTAAACTCGCCTCTATTGTTCTTCCACCAAGTACAGCATAAATATATAAAAACCAATTGAACGCGATAAAACATGAAGAGATAAAATATATTCTTATTGATTTCTTATCTTTTAAACTTTCAAGTAATAATTTTTTTTTGCCAATTATTAGCACTAACAATACTAAACTTACTGCTGACCAAATTATTCTATGAAGTATTATTTCGTACGCATGTACATGTTGTAAGAACTTCCAATATAAAGGCAGTATTCCCCAAAGAAAATACGCCATAGCAGCAGCTAGAATACCTCGGCGCTGACTCAAACATCCCTCCTATTGAAATTCATACTAATCGCCAACTCCATTATGTCCAACTTTATTTTATTTAGTATCATTTATAGATCTAATTGGTGTTACTGCTGCCGCTGTACCAGTAAAGAATGCTTCATCTGCATCCAATGCTTCTTGTACAGTAATTTTCTTTTCAATTACTTGAATGTTTTGACCTTTAGCTAAAGTCATTACCGTTTCACGAGTGATTCCCGCTAGAATTGCTCCCAATGATGGAGTCATAAGCTGACCGCTTTTTATAATAAATAAAGTTTTCTCCCGGGCCTTCTGAGATGTTTCCTTCGTAATCACAAAATAGAGCTTCATGATAATGACTACCTCTAAGATCCATCACTGCTAACATACTGTTTAAGTGGTGCGCGCTTAGTTTTGCATCCGCCACAGTTGTTTTGGAATGCATGCGCAAAGGCTTTACAGAATAGTGAAGTGAACGGGTTAAAAAATGTGTTGTGGCTTGATCCCAAGCAACAAATTCGCCTTTATGAAAAATTACTTTTGTTTTTTGCATAAAAAAATTATTCCGCAATTTTGATATTTAGATCTGTGTTTAAATACTGCGTAATAATTTTCATCTGCTCATCAACAAAAGAGTGTTCCAACGTTTTTTCTTTCGATTGGAATGTAAACCTGAAAGTTACTCTTCTAAAGTCTTCGTTAGGTTTCTTAAAGTCATCTACCAAACATATATCCTGCAAGTTAGAAATAGACTTTTTGATTACACTATTTATTACCTCGGAAGCAAAATAATTGTTTGGAATACTTAAAGTTAAATCACGTCTAATCGAAGGCAAGTCATTTGGTTCAATAAAAGAATTAGATTTTCTTTCTTTCATCAAAGCCGCTGCATTTAAAGTTACCACTACTGTTGGAGCTTTAAGTTCCACTCGCTCTAGAATCATTGGGTGTACTGCACCTATTGAACCTAATAGTCTTCGGCCATCATATATCAACGCTTGAATACCAGGGTGAAGATAAGGATCTTTTCCAGCTTCGTATGTTGGTTTGATATTTAAAGTAGCCAATAAGTTATTAACTACACCTTTTGTAAGATAGAAAATTTCGGATAAATCTTGTCCTTTTTGCCACTCACCTTCATACCAACGACCAGCAGCGGCTAAAGTAACTGTTTCGATTTCGTTTGGTGCGTTATCAGACTGGTCAGCTTTAGTGAATATTTTTCCGAACTCAAAAATCTTTGCTGATTGGATTCCTCGCCTAAAATTGGTAGCTAACATCGATGTAATACTAACAATGTTATTGGTCTTTAAGGCTGCAAAAGCAGTTTCGATAGAATTTTTTAAACGAACGTGTTTATCTTTAGAGTGTTTATCGATTTTTTCTACGAACTCAACATCTTCTGCAGAATAAAAACTTCTCGTCATTACTTCAGTAAAACCACTTCCAATCAATACAGGCTCAAACGACTTTAATAATCGCTCGTGTGGATTGTATTCAGGAAGTTTGTAATCTAATGCAGGTAACTCTTGTTTTATGGACATTAATCCATGAGTTCTAGCAAATTCCTCTATGATATCCTGCTCGTGAGTTACTTCCCATCTGCGCCAAGAGGGCACACTAACAGTAAACTCCTTTAACAAAGCTATTTTTTCAGTAGCTTGATACTCAACTCCAAATCCAAGATTTTTTAATCGAGCAAAAACTTCGTTAAGATCTAATCTAGGAGAATGCATCTGAGATTTTAGTTCAGATACACGCACTGTAACTTTTTGCGAATTAAATGGAAGCTCATCATCAGTTGATTGCAGTAACGTGTATCCAACACATTGCGCAGCATTAGGTGAGCCATCTTGTGTTAGATAAAGAACTCGCTTTAGCGCTGGTATAATAGCTTCGATATCAGATCCTCTTTCGAATGCATGAGAAGCATCAGTAGAAATCCCCATGGCCCGAGCAGTTTTTCTTACTTTAACTGGGTCAAATGAAGCAGATTCTATTAAGGTTTTTGTCGTAGCATTTGTAACCATGGTATTAGCGCACCCTATTACACCTGCAACTGCTATTATTTTTTTACGATCTTTAATTACTATTGAATCAGCAGGAACTGTATATTGCTTTCCATCTAACGCATCTATCTTTTCTGGCGTAGTAGTCAAAGCAACTATCACCTCACCTTCGACTTTATCTTTGTCAATTTCTAAAGCCGTATAGTTTAGAACATCAACAATTGGGTGCTTACTTGAATCACTCTGTAAAACAGAACTTATCATCGAAGGAAGTTTGAACTGACTAGAGATATGAAGCTCCATTAGTCCATATCTATAACAAGAAGTTGGAGTTTCATTTTTTACAATAAAACTAATTTTTCTATCATCAAGTTGTGAAACAGGTACAGTATGAGTTTTGCACAAAAGTTTAGCAGAAAGTTCTCTGGCTACTCCTTGAGCAGATAAGTGATCACCTCTGTTTGCCAAAGTCTCGATAGTAAAAACTACATCATCTTGTCTTTCCTCGACTGACTTAACTTCAAGACCTACTTCATCTAAAAGTGAACGCAGAGCTTTATGATCATAACTTTGAAGATCGATTAATCTGTCTAATATTGAGCGATAGAGTTTCATCGATTTACTCCTCGCAAAATTCTAAGATCGTTATCATACAACTGCTTTAACTTAGGAATATCGTACATCTGCCCAGCTAAACGCGAAGTTCCCAAAC
>JBILET010000085.1:0-6115 GCA_044351935.1 Bdellovibrionota bacterium | reverse complement strand
TCAGGCTCTATTACTTGCTGTACCGTGACTGGCAATGCAACCGAAACCTGGGTTGTTTCATCGGATTTTTCAGGGTTTTCCGATTCCTGCTTAACTTGCTCTTCTAATTTTAGCCCTTCAGTAGAATCATCTAATTTTTCAGTTTGCGCTTTGTCCGAAACCTCTTCTAAATTAGAACCTGCTTCGGTTTTTTCCTGTTCTACTTTAATACAATCCTTAGTATTTTTCTTATCTTTTGTTATTGTTTGCTTGTCTGTATCAGCAACTTCTTTCTTATTCCCAATTTCATCACGAGCATTATTTGATTGAGTATTTAATGGCTGCTCCGAACTAGAATCTATTTCTTTTTCTTCTCGCTTATGTTCTTTAGTTGGATAATCAGAATCTTTCTGTTTTTTATCGATTTTTGTTTTTTCACTATGAGCAAATCTAGATTCTGTGGCAGGTAACTGGCCAGAATCATTGTTTTTTCTAAGTTTAGAAACTATCGAGTCTAGAGTTCTAGAGAACTCGTCAAAAAGGCTCTCTTTTGATTGCTCCGAGTTGCCTGATGCCTTAAGGATTTCCGCTATAAGGCCTTGATGTGTTGGTTTTAAATCTGATTTATCAGCTATTTTCATGCAGTAGATGCCGGTTAATTAAGATCTAGTTATAAGGTGTAAAAACTTCTTTTTTCTCACCCTGACATCCTTGTCCGGTATGCACTTCTAGGATCTTGTAAGCAATCTACTTGCCAACATCTAACTACATGAAAAGACGATTTTTTGCTTATTTCTTCTCTAACCTTTTTGCCGGATCGCCTAATGCAACGGTTATTTTTTCCCCGCTATTAAGAGTAATTACAATTTGACTTCCGCTTGGGTAGGAACTTCCCGCTTTCCCAAAAACATATTTGCCGCGCTTACCGTCGTCTCCAAAACTTGTGAATCTACCGGTGGTAATAGATTTCCCATCAGGTCCAACAAGTTCTACTGATGAAGCATTTTTGGCAATTTCGGAATCAAATAAAACAGCCGCCGTTCCAGAGTTTTCAGTAATTGGCTTCCATAAGAAACCAGATGGCGCATCTTGAATAGATACACTGCCAGTTTTAACTGACCTAGTTGAAGCAGGACTATTAGTTACTGTTGTTGGTTCAATCAGTTTAAGGCTACCTGATTGAATAGCATCTAAATTTTTTTGAACTTTACTTTGCGCATCAGCTAAAGTGGATTTGGCAATGGTGGGGTCATTTTTGCCTCCGCGACTATCCCATAATGCTGGATTATCGTCTAATTGCGCTGCAGTCCAAGCTTTCTTTAAAATACTTTCTCGTTCTGATTTTGTAATTGAGCCATCTTTTTCTAGATCATTTAAAACTTTTTGACCTAGGTCTTCTAACTGAGCAGTTTTACCTTTTTTGGATTGGCTTGAAGCGGAACTTAATTCTTTCTGAACGGCGTCATTAAACTTTTGCCCAAGTCCTGCTTTTTTCTTTTCTAGCTGCTGAGAAACTAGCCCTATAAATAGTTGCTCTTCGTTGACTTCCCTAGCTCCTTTAGGCAAAAAGCTTGCTAGACCTGCCAACATATCCTGTTGCGCAGATTTACTATCAATACCAAGTTGCATCCCGATTTTATTCATGACGGCTCCAATCTAATAATATAAAGTTTAGTAACTAAATATTATTTCGCTAAATTTGAGCCAAAGTTTCCTGGAATTTTTAATACGCAATTAATTACGCAGCAGGTTTAAGCTGCTCAAAAACATCTTCTTTCCAGATATTTAGGTAAGCGACTGCAAAAGTATCGTTTTTTACTTGCCCCTTTGGGACATCATTTAAAAAAAGTTGAACGCCTTGACCAGGTTCAAAATAAATTTGATAAACATCTCCTTCTTTTACATCTTGATACAATTTATTCATTTGATCGGAAAATTGCTTTATTGATTCAAATGGAATTTGATCGTTATCTTTCATATATGCTTCGCCGCTTTCAATAAAATCCTTGGCTGTAAGGTCGCGAGCATATTTTAATTCAAGCCTAACTGGCGCTTTACCAAGTACATCCAATACATTTGCAGTGCCAGAAGGGGCAAATACTTTGGCATCATAAACTTTAAAACCAAAATATCTAAATGTAGTAGTACCAATCAATGTTAATTGCTGGGAATAAGATTGTGGAACAATCAATAACATGGTTAGGATGACTAGGAGTATTGAATGTTTACGATTAATCATACGTCTTATTAAGTTAATTAGTATATGTGTTTACCATATTAATCCATAAACCTGTTATGACGAAATGCATCTTTAACAAATTCACTTCTATGCAGCCCCTATTAACGATTTTATTGCTATTTTGTTTAACTGCATGCAGCACAATGCAAGTGTCAGATTTTGCCTCAAAACCAACCAAACTAGTTCCAGAAGATTATTTTAACGGCAGTGTTGAAGGTGTTGGTGTTTTTTATGACAGATTTGGTGATATAAAAACTAGTTTCGTAGTAACCCTAAAAGGTCAATGGGAACCAAACTCCAAAGTACTTACCCTCAAAGAAGATCTTGTTTATGAAAATAACGAAAAATTATATAGAGAATATAAAATTATTAAATTAAACGATAATCTGTATTCTGTTGAAACCCCAGACTTTGATGCTCCAGGTAAAATCGAAGTTTATGGAAATACTATGAAATGGGAATATGGTTTAAACCAACAAATCAAAGATAGTAAAATTCTTTTATACTTCAATGACTGGATGCACCTCCAACCAAATGGAGTAATCCTAAATCGCGCGAAAGCTTCAAAATTTGGAATTTTTGTCGGAGAAGTTTTTATGAGTATCAAAAAAATCTCTTAATAAAGTTTCACCGTCAAGAATTGGCAAAGGCATATTTACGACTCTTGAACGATGTCCAATTAAAAGTAACTTGCCACTACCATTTTTCAAATCAACAGTAACTGATTCTGATAGTCTTTTATCAAATACTTCTACTTTTGAAGCACGATCATTAAGTTGTGTTATGATTGTTTGAAATTCATCACTCAGACTATCTTCTACAATTAAAAAAGTTGTTTCACCTTCACTTAATTTGGCCAATGCTGTCCACCATGAGCGAATACCAACAGCGTCATTCATAAGCAAGAATTCGGCAATGTGAGCAGAATGTGTTGCATTTTCTGAGTGTATTACACCAACAGGCGAATTCATTCGTTCAATAGATTTTTGCAACGTATCGGCACACCATGAAGTTTTCACGACATTATAACTCCTGTAAACTAAATACTACTTTTAGAGTTTAAAAATGCTCAACGACTCGGACTTAGAAGAAAACCGATATAAACCTAGATAAATTGGGATAGCCTGATTCTTGGCCAAAACCTGATGCTCTAGAGCATTCAACAGACTTTAAGATGGTATCAGCTATTGATCTGTTTCGCGGTAAATCATAGCTATTGAAAATGGTACCCTTATCAGGCGATGATTTGGGTACTTATGACTGTATCTTCAAATACTTACACATCCGAAAATTTTTCACAGCAGATGGAGTTATCCTTAAAATTAAGGGCCCTCCTTGAGGAATCTATACAACCAAATGAAAAAGATATAAGCGTTATTCAACACCGCTCTAGGAATAAACTTTTAGCACGCGAAAGAATAGATCAACTCTTAGATCCTGGTTCGTCTTTTTTAGAGTTATCAACACTTGCAGGTTACAAAGTCTATGATGGCGTCAAACCTGGAGTTGGAATTGTTACGGGTATTGGATTTATACACGGCAAACCGTGCATGATCGTTGCAAATGATGCAACAGTAAAAGGTGGAACATATTATCCTTTAACTGTAAAAAAACATCTGCGCGCGCAAGAAATTGCATTAGAGAATAAGCTTCCTTGTATTTATTTAGTTGATTCAGGTGGAGCATTTTTACCTCTTCAAAGTGAAGTTTTTCCTGACCGAGAACACTTTGGAAGAATTTTTTATAATCAAGCCAATCTTAGTAAAGCAGGAATTCCACAAATTGCAGTGGTAATGGGATCATGTACAGCAGGTGGTGCATATATTCCTGCAATGTCCGATGAAAGTATTATCGTAAACAACCAAGGTACAGTTTTTCTTGGAGGACCTCCTTTAGTCAAAGCTGCAACAGGTGAAGAAGTTTCAGCAGAACAACTTGGAGGTGGAAAAGTTCATACTGAAAAAAGTGGAGTATGTGATTATTTGGCTGCAAATGATTCAGAAGCTCTACTTATGGCAAGAAATAGCGTTGCTCATCAAAGTCAAAATAGACAAGTTGAATTACAACGAATAACTCGAAGCAAAAATCCTCTAGAGCCCACTTTAAATCCTCAAGAAATATTGCAACTAATTCCTTCTGATCATAAACAAACTTTTCCGATGCGAGAAATTATCCTTCGCTTAATTGACAACAGTGAGCTCGATGAATTTAAAGCTAGATATGGAACTACCGTTATTTGCGGATTTGCTCATATAGATGGTGTTCAAGTTGGAATAATAGCCAACGATGGAATTTTATTCTCGGAAAGTTCACTAAAAGCGGCACACTTTGTTCAACTGTGCGATCGCAGACGTATACCACTATTATTCTGTCATAACATTGCAGGATTTATGGTTGGATCTGCATACGAGCATCAAGGCATAGCAAAAGACGGAGCAAAAATGGTGCAGGCTGTAAGTTGTGCCACTGTTCCAAAGATCTCTTTAATTATGGGCGGTTCATTTGGTGCTGGAAATTATGGAATGTGTGGCAGAGCATATTCACCTCGATTTTTGTTTACGTGGCCATCTTCACGTATATCAGTGATGGGTCCAGAACAAGCTGCATCAGTGCTTACTCAAGTAAAGGCAGATTCTGATTCAAAAAAAGGCAAAGCTATTAACCAAGCAGAGCTTGATGAATATAAAAATTCAATTGAAAAAACATACACAGAACAAGCAAATGCATTTTATGCAACTGCTAGGTTATGGGATGACGGAATTATCGATCCTATGCAAACTAGAAAAGTTTTATCTTTAGCATTCAGAAGTTGCTACATGGATCCTAATTATTCAAATTTTGGAATCTTTAGGATGTAATTTATTTAGCATGAAAAAATCTTCTTTAAATATTGACTGTGTTCTAGTAGCAAATCGTGGCGAAATTGCTAGACGAATTTGTAGAACTTTAAGAAAACTAAATATTAAATCAGTCGCTGTTTATTCTGATGCTGATGCAAACAGCCCTCTGTTAAATGAAGCTGACGATGCAGTTTGGATTGGTTCTAGCGAAAGTAAGCAAAGCTACTTAAATATTGATGCTGTAATAAATGCAGCAATATCTAGTGGAGCAAAGGCAATTCATCCAGGATACGGTTTTTTATCAGAAAATCCTGATTTTGCTACCGCCTGCAGCAAAGCTGGATTAATTTTTATCGGTCCATCGTCTGAAGCAATTGCCACTGTTGCTGATAAAAGAAAAGCAAAACAGATTGCCGAATCTGCAAAAGTGCCCACAACTGCTTCAGTTGAGTTATCTTCACTTTCGAGTAAAGACGTTACTAATTTTGCAAAAAAACACGGGCTTCCTTTGCTTATTAAAGCTGCTTTTGGCGGTGGCGGTCGAGGAATGCGAATAGTCAGATCCCTTGATGAGTTAGAAACTCTTACAAGTAGCGCCTCTGAAGAAGCATCAAAGTTTTTCTCGTCTTCAGAAGTCTTTATCGAAACTTATATAGAGGATGCTCGCCACATCGAAGTACAAATATTAGGCTCGAACGACGGCCAAGTTATAGCATTTGGTACCCGAGATTGTTCATGGCAGAGAAGTTATCAAAAAGTTATCGAGGAGGCTCCTGCTTGTGAACTGTTAGATGGCGTTGAAGGAAAACTTATACAAGCTTCAATTAATATTGCCAAAGCAGTTAAATATGTCGGAGCAGGAACTGTTGAATTTTTAGTTAAAGGAAAAGATTTTTACTTCCTGGAAGTAAACAGCAGACTTCAAGTTGAACATCCCGTTACCGAGATGATTTATAATATTGATTTAGTGGAAGCTCAAATAAGAATTGCATGTGGAGAATCTGTTTCGACAATTTTTAAATCCCCAATAACTAAAAGTGGTCATGCAATCGAAGCC
>JBILET010000024.1:0-9829 GCA_044351935.1 Bdellovibrionota bacterium | reverse complement strand
TGCGCTGAAAATACGCGAGTGGCATTCACGCCGCAAACTGGTTACTGCTCTAAAATTATTTTTCCATCAATTATTCAAAGTGATGAAATTAAAAACAGATTTGATTTTGCATTCGATGAAAATGGCGAAGTTAGTCATTTTTATGACTCAATGATTGGAAAAGTTATAGTTTGGGCGGCAGATAAAAATCTTGCTATTAAAGCTTTAACAAAACAAATTATTGAACTTAAAATTTGTGGTGTAATTACTAATACAGAATTTATTTTAAGATTAATTCAGGACTCAAGATTTAAATCTAACCAAGTATTTACAAACTCCCTTACATCCCTGCCGCCAGCTAAAATTCCAGAAATCAATGATAAATCACTTCTTGTTGCAGCTGTTATTTGGTCAAAATTACCAGTACAGATGCAAGAAGACTTTGCATTCAGAATTCTTGGAGAATCCATATCAAATCTTCATGGCCAAATTAACAATGTCAAAGTTGATGCAATATGTAGATGGATTCAAACATCTTCGCATTCGGTCACAGCAGAAATAGATAACAAGCCATTTTTGTTTCAACGATTAGATGAAAACAAAATTGCAGTTAACGACAATATTATCCACTTCGAACAAACTGGCTCTGTGATTTTTGGTTTTAGTAATGATGGTGGTTTCTGTATCGAGCTTCCATTTCCAAAACCAGTGATCGAACATGAAGACTTAAGTAATATAATTGAACTAAAAAGCACACTTCCTGGCAAAGTTATCGGACTTACAATTAAACCTGGTGACAAAGTAGAGCCCATGGATACGCTGCTTACAATTGAGTCCATGAAAATGGAGCATCACGTAAAGTCACCTCGTTCTGGTGTTGTCGAGGCAATTCTTGTAGAAAAATCACAAGTTGTTGCAAAAAACTCAGTTTTAGTTAGATTTAAGAAGTAACAATAATGACTACTGATAACGAAATAGAATCCGAGATCTTAGAGTTCGGGAAAAATATTTTCCACTTAATTAGCACAGATCGCCCTTCTGTATTTCAAAAAGCTTTTTGGAGCGCAAAACTTCTGCAATGGTCGATGACCAATCCAAAATTTAAAGTTCAACTTTTCAGATTAGTAGATGTATTACCTACGCTTCGATCTTCTAAGTCGATTGCTGAACATATAAGGCTTTATCTTGCCGAAGAAGGCGGCAAGATTAATCGACTAATCGGAGCTCTCCTAAATTTAAGATCTAGTTCGCCATTGGCTCTACCTGCTTCCTACATAACCAAACAGAGCGTTGAGCAGATGGCCTCTGATATGATCACTGGGGCAACGCCTAATGATGCAATTGGGCCATTAATTAAGCTTAGACAACAAAAAATGGCTTTTACAGTGGATTTATTAGGCGAATATAGCGTATCCGAGCTTGAAGCAGTCGAGTATCAAAATAGATACTTTGAAGCACTAGAAGTAATGGTTCGTCACTTTGATGATTTGAATAAGTCATGCCCTATTGTTGCAGGACACCCTGGTGAAGTATCTCCGATATGTATTTCTGTCAAACTATCTGCTCTGTACTCACAAATATCAACTTTAAATTTCTCTAGAAGTGTTTCTGTATTATCTGAGCGACTGGCTTCTATAGTTGATGCCGCACAACAGATCGATGCACAAGTATATGTCGATGCCGAAGATTCAGCATTTAATCCTGTAATATACGAAACATTTAAACAAGTATTTGGGTGTGCTCAGTTTAAAGACTATCCGTATCCAGGGATGGTTGTACAAGCTTACGCAAAAAACTCTGAATTTCTTATTAATGATTTATTAAAATTTGCTCATAACAGATCCACCCCGATTGCAATTAGACTTGTTAAAGGTGCCTACTGGGACGCAGAAACAATTGGTGCAAAAGCAAACGGATGGGAATCGCCTCTTTTTGCGCACAAAGAATCATCTGATGCAAATTTCGAAAAACTAACAAGACTATTAATCGATAACCATAACTTAGTACTGCCTGCCATTGCTTCACATAACGTCAGATCACTATCTCACGCATGTATATATGCCGCGCACAAAGGATTAACTAATGCTGATTTTGAGCTTCAGATGTTATATGGAATGGCGGATCCCATAGCAAAAGCGTTTACATCCTTAGGTTATCTTGTTCGATTGTATTCACCTATTGGATTGCTTATACCTGGAATGGGTTACTTAGTACGAAGACTACTTGAAAACACATCCAATGAAAGTTTTCTTCGCCATACTTTTTTCGACAAAGAAAATATTGATCAACTATTACGAAAACCATTAATGAAGGATTAATTCCGATGAACTTTAAAAACGAACCTTATATTGACTTTACAATTGAAAACGAGCGTTTAAAACTTTCAAAAGCACTTTCTGCCGTAACGTCAGAACTTCACCGCAGTGGGTTCCGAGCAAACCCTATAGTGGGTGGAGAATCATACGGTGTGGGCTTAGAAACACTAAAGCCTGTAAATCCCAGTTGTATTGAGCAAGTTCTAGGAACTGTTTACTTAGCAGATGAACAAATTACAAACCAAGCTCTAACTGTTGCGCATAACTATTGCAAAACTTGGAAGTCCTACAGTCAATCTGCTCGCTGCAATATTCTTAAAAAAGCTGCGCAAATTATGCGCGAAAGAAAATTCGAGTTGTCAGCAAGAATCATTATCGAAGTTGGTAAAACGTGGAAAGAGGCGGATGCCGATGTTGCTGAAGCAATTGATTTTTGTGATTTCTATGCAGAACTTGCTCAAGAAATGCATGTCCATAAAAAAACTCAAGAAGTACCTGGTGAAAATAACTTTTATCACTACCAACCAAGAGGAGTTGCAGTAGTAATCGCACCATGGAACTTCCCTCTGGCAATTGCATGCGGAATGACTGTTGCTGCACTTGTTACAGGTAATACAACAATTCTAAAACCTGCAGAACAATCTTCTTTTATTGCTCAAGAACTAGTTAATATTTTATATCAAGCAGGCGTCCCTAGCGGCGCGCTTCAATTTTTACCCGGTGACGGAGCCATCGTAGGAAGAACATTAGTATCATCTAATCTTACATCAATGGTCTGCTTTACAGGATCGAAAGCTGTTGGGCTTGAAATATTAAACAAATGTAGCGTTGTTCATCCAGGACAATCACATATTAAAAAAGTCATTCTAGAACTTGGTGGGAAAAACGCTATCATAGTTGATGACGATGCGGACTTAGATGAAGCAATTAAAGGGATTTTATATTCAAGTTTTGGCTTTGCAGGACAAAAATGTTCTGCGTGCAGCAGATTAATTGTGGTTGAATCAGCATACGAGCCTTTACTTACTCGCCTATCACATGCTGTGCAAGATATATTGATTGGTGATGCTCAAGACCCAAGTTCATATTTAGGTCCAGTAATCGACAAAGAAGCATTTGATAGAATCCAAAATACTATCCAAAAAGGAAAGTCGACATTAAAACTATTAAGTCAGGGTAACCTTCAACAAACCCTAAATGGATATTTTGTTGCCCCTACAATTTTTAGAGATGTAGATCCTCAATCTGATTTATGGAAAAACGAAATCTTTGGACCGGTAGTTTGTGCAACCAAGGCAACAGATTTCGACCACGCCTTGGATCTTGCAAACGATTGCGACTATGCGCTGACCGGAGGTTTATACTCAAGAAACCCCGCTAATATTGAAAAAGCTAAACACAATTTTGAGGTAGGAAATTTATACATAAACCGAGGATGCACAGGGGCAATGGTCCAACGCCAACCATTTGGCGGATTCAAGATGTCTGGAATTGGTTCAAAAGCCGGTGGGATAGACTATTTACTACAGTTTACTGAACCCAGAACTATCACAGAAAATACCATGAGGAGAGGCTTTGAAGGGTAAAAGGTAGTTTCCTTACAACTTCAAACCGTCGTTCCAGAACTTTGATAATAAAAGTTAATATTTCACTTAAGAAACTAGCCACTTATGGTCGATGACTCCAGTGCATGGAATCAAGTAACAGCAGTTCGCAGTCTATTCATTTATCGGAGCTCGATTCCGTCCGACTTTTATTAAGTAACGGTGAAGAACCAAGGCAAATTCTTGCAGAGGTAGTATCCGTTGCATGTCGCTTACCATCGGTTAAATCAGCAACAATAATTTTATTTAGAGATGCAGACGAGGACAAAGCAGAAATAATTGCATCGATAGGCGAAATGCCTCCAACAGACCGATATGACATCACAGTTGATGCTGCGCTTCATGGACAATTAGCAATATATAGAGAAGAGTCCGACATAAAACACCTAGACTCTGTGATGGTTGAACTTTGTTTTCTATCAAGCCTAGCGATTGAGCGTCTTCGTAGTGCAGAAAACATTCAACACTACATGGACAGAGTACAAGTTTTACATGAGCTTAATCAACTAATTGCCACCAACGTACCTCTAGAAAGAGTTGTCAAAAGTATTGCTCGAGAAGGTGCTTTTAGATTTTCCACCGACCTATGTGCCGTTTATGTTTTAGATAACAACACACAAATATTAACGCCATCAGGCTGTTATGGTGCTGATAAAAACGGACTACCAACATTTCTTGAAAATGATACTGGGATCATGGGACAAGCTCTTAGAACAGGCGGCCTGATATCTATACCAAGAATTAATCAAACTATTGCAGAACAATTAAAATTTGTTACACCATTAAATATTTCGACGATTCATCTGTGCCCACTCGAAGTTAGAGGAGACCCTTTAGGTGTTTTAGTAGCGGGCTTTACTGATGAAATTATATTTACAGATAAAGAAAGAACTAGGCTAGAAGAGTTTGCTCAAGCTGCAGCAGTAGCAGTCGCAAATGCTATAACTCAAGAACAAATCAAAAGTTACTCTGAGCGCTTAGAAGAGCTTGTGCAATCCAGAACACAAGACTTAGCGATTCAAACACAACGAGCGGAATCAGCAAATAACGCAAAATCTCAATTCCTTGCAAACATGAGCCACGAACTTAGGACTCCGTTAACTGCAATTGTTGGTTATGCTTCGGTAATTTCTGATGGGCTATTCGGAGAAATCAACGAACGCCAGAAAGAGGGAATGGATGCAATTACAAGATCATCTGATCACCTTAAAAATCTGATTGATGACGTTCTAAACTTAGCAAGAATTGAATCAGGGAAAGAGGCTCCAGAACCTAAGGCTGTATCATTATCTGAATTACTTCAGCAAAGTTATAAATTAATCCTTCAAAATGCACTTTTGAAAGGATTGACGGTTCAACCTATTACGCTTTCTGCTGACATTCAAGCAGCTATGTTATGGTCAGATCCAAAACATATCCAGCAAGTAATGATTAATTTGTTATCTAATGCAGTAAAATATACTCCATCGGGCGGTAAAGTTTGGGTAACTGTCGAACGTATATCTGATAAAATTAAAATATCAGTTAATGATACTGGAGTAGGAATTCCAGAAAGCAAAATTACAACTCTTTTCGAAAGATTCGAACGAGGCGATGACGAATACAGTAAATCTCAGGAAGGAACCGGAATTGGCTTAAATTTAACTAAACGATTAGTTGAATTAAATGGCGGAATGATTGGTGCCACAAGTGAGTTCGGAAAAGGTTCATGCTTCTGGATTATGATTCCAAGCGCTTCTCAATCTACTGAAGATAAGAAGAAACTTAATGTAGAAGAAACAGCCAAAATTCGCCTTGATGGATTAACCGTGATGGTCGTTGATGACAACAAGGATACGTGTGAAGTTGTTCAAATGATTCTTCAAGCAGCAGGAGCAAAAGCTTCTATAAATCGATCTATTAAAGATGGGCTCGCTACACTCGAAAATGAAATTCCCGATATTGTTATAACCGATTTAGCATTACTCGGTGAAAGCGGTATTGATTTAATAAAAGAATTAAAAAGCAATCCAAAAACATCAAATATACCATGCATAGTTATGAGTGCGTGTGCATTTCCTCAAGATCAACAAGCCGCATTTGAAGCGGGTGCTGATTCATTTATAGCAAAACCATTTAAACCTATTGATGTAGTTTCGGAAGTACGCCGAGTTACAGTTAACGCAGCGATGAAAGGAACATGAACGAAGATATTATTGAAAAATTAAAATCTGCGCTTCAAAAAGATGGAGACTTTCCTGCTAGCGCTCAGGTTGTGAATAGATTGCGTGAATTAACAAACGATCCACGGACTACAGCACAACAAGTAACAGAAGTCATTCTTACAGAACCATCTTTATCTACTAGGATTCTGCACCTTGTAAACAGTGCTATGTTTAGAAGGTCTAAGCCAATTGTAACGGTTTCACAAGCGGTCGTTGCAGTTGGGATGAAATCTATCGCAGATTTATGCGGTGGTATTGTTCTCTTACAACGATTTGTACCCTTAGCTCGAAAAAGTAGCGCTTTTGCGGGATGTTTTAAGCGTTCAATGGTTACATCATTATTATCGAGCTCATTTTCAGCAGAAATCGGTGGCAAAGGTGAAGGTACTGGAAATGAATTAGGATATATATCAGGATTTTTTTCCGAGATCGGCACACTACTACTAGCCTATTATTTTCCAAAAGTTTACGAGATCGCCGAGCAAAGATCACAACATAAAAATATTTCATTAGGTGAAAGTTTATTCCAGATCACAGGTTACACACCTATTGATTTAAGTGTTGAAGTTATTAAAGCACTTGGGCTTCCAAAGTTTTATGTTGAAGTGTTAACAGCATCAACTGATTTTAATAGAATGCAACAACACAATATCCGGTCCTTAGAGGAAGAAAAAATTGTCATTGCAGGAAAAAGCTCGTGCTCTGGTTCGATGGTGTCACTAGCTATAGCACAAGAAAATCCTACCGAAGTTGAAAGAGTATTAAATGTTCTAGAGTCTCAATTTGGAGTTCAAAAACAAAATACTGCTAAAATTTTAGCCAACTTGCCTAAAATGTTTAAAGATCATTGCGATATTTCGGAAGTACCACTACCCCCTCTTCCGGACTTTTTAAAGAAATACGATTCTGCCGATCTCACTAATTCAACTAGCCCTGCTAGTACAGCTGCAAACGAAGCTTCGTTTCATTCTTTCATGGACGACATAAAGCTTGCTGTTCAAAACCGAGAACCACTAGCTTCGATAATCACATCAGCAATGGAGGCATTAAAATTCGCGATGGGATTCGATCGCGTCATCTTGATGCTCTTTGATAGCTCCAAGAAAAATTTAACTGCCCGTATGGCAATTGGTGTTGAAAATTTCAAACCTGGAATTATTACAAAATCTTTTCATGAAAGTGACAACAATTCGATTAATATCGCAATGAGAGATGGTAAATTAGTTTTCCAAGGTGATGCATTACTTGATGGCGGATGGCCATTTGTATATCTACCAATCGGAACATCAAAGAAAGGTGCTGGCTTAATATATGCTGATAGATTTGGAAATCCAAAAGAACTAACTGATAGAGACAAAGCTAATATTAGTATTTTGCTCGATCTTATGTCGAAATCCCTTACTACAATAAAATAATTGATCATGAACTCATTAATGTTAAATTTATCAATATTAGTGATAGATGATGACGAGATCGTTCATATACTAACTTCAAGTATCATTGAATCAATTAATGCTAAGTATACAGGTTCGAAATGTTTAAATGATGCTAGAAGCGCACTTTCACAAATTGCAGATTTAAAATTAATTTTATGTGACATGAACTTACCAGATGGTGATGGGCTATCATTTATGATGGAGTCGAAAAAAGCTCACCCGAATGCGACATTTATCCTCATGTCTGCCGAGCAGATTCCAGACGACAAAAAGAAGCTTTATCCAATATTGCCCGATCTTTTTCTGCCTAAACCATTTACAGCAAACCAGCTGATTGAAGCAATTCAAAGTTCGAGATAAAGTACTATCTAATGGTTGATTGGTTATTATCCCTCGAAGGTTGGTATGTTTATGGTGGTTTGATTGGCATGTTGCTGGGGGGAGCTATTGGCCTACCAATTCCCGAAGACGTTCCTTTACTACTTGCAGGAGTCTTATTACACCAAGGCACAGCAGAACTAGGATTAGCGTTTATCTCCTGTTACTGCGGGATCATGGCGGGAGACTTATTTCTATTCTATGTGGGCCGAAAGCTAGCTTCATCAGCCAATAAGCGTGGATGGTTTAAGGCGCAACTTCCTCCAGAAAAAATTGAAGAGACCAGAGCCTCAATTAAGAAACGAGGATTTCTAGCAATCCTTCTTGCAAGACATTTATTTTACTTACGTACTGTTACATTCCTCGCATGTGGAGCGATGAGAATGGATGTTAAATATTTTATACTGTGCGATGGATTTGCGGCACTTCTATCATCCACATTAATGATTTCCCTTGGTTTTATGTTTTCTGAAAACTATAAAACTTTCCTGGCTCACTTCGGAGAATTTAAAGTAGCTCTAGTTGCGGTGGGAGTGATAGTAGCAATTATATTAATTGCTAGATATTTCATTAAAAAATCAAAAAAACAGTAATTCAATTAAATTACAAAAGCATCAAAATATTAAATTATATAGATATAAGGAATAGAATAACTATTCTAGGAAATTTTAGTATTGACGAATTTATGTCGATGACTATCTTTGAATAGAATAAATATTTTTGGGTTTTGTATTAGGAGTATCAAACTAGTATGTCCTCAATGCAGTTTATACAAGTAGCAAATGAACTAGAAACTTTTGGATTAGTTTGGCAACCAGAAATCGGAGACGAAATTGCTCCGAGGGGTGCTCAAAATGTTGTTAGTATACTTGTTGATCCCCAGGGCATGACTCCTCGAGAACTAAGAACAAAATATTTATGGCTACCCAATGTTGAACAAATGGTTGAACAAATCGAAGTGCGACAGGGAATCCTATACCATGCTGGACTAGAAATCACAGGCTCTCAACTATTTTATAAAACTGTTATCCGTGCTCAAGTCGGCCTTATAGAGTCACAAGCGGAAAATTTTAGAGTTTCTCTAGGATTGGCACTTAAAAATCTATTGGCCGGGAAAGAAGATCAACCTCTCCACTAGTGGATATTCATCCTAACTTTTTAAATTAGGCAAAATTTACTCTTCAGGAGCTATCATTAGCACTGCCCAGAATATTAGTGCTAGCAATACTGCAAAAAACAGTATCCACTTGAATAATAAAACGATTAAAATACCGAAAATAATTCCAACAAGTGCCGATAACTCTCCGTTAGTTCGTAGAGTTTCTCGAGCTAACTCTAGGAGCCTTAATATAACTTCTCGCCACTGACGGCGATTTTTTGAACGTATAATTTTTAGAATAGAATCTAACATGCAATCAAAAGAGTACGCCGATTATATAACCAGCGCAAATAGCATTCCAGAGCTTTTTTGGAAGACTTGCCTTCAGAATCCTAATGATACTGCATACTCTTATCCAATTCATAATCCAGATGGCTCTATTAACTGGCTTTCGCGCACTAGAGCAGAATCTTTAGCTCGAGTAAGCTCGATTGCTGCATACCTAAAGGGTAAAGGAGTCACTAATGGCACTACAGTTGGACTATTCTCTGCAACTCGCGCTGAGTGGATAGAAATTGACCTTGCTATTTTAGCTTGTGGAGGAATTACCGTTTCAGTTTATCCGTCACTTCCACACACAGACGCAGCATTTATACTTGCTGATTCTGGTTGTAATATTGTGTTCTGTGAAAACCAAGAACAAGTGGATAAAATTATAGCTATCGAAGCAAATCCAACAGTCATGCCGGCAAGAGACGATATTCCCGAATCGACTGTACAACTAAAATTTTCAAATGTTATCTCGATTGAAGAA
>JBILET010000129.1:0-4880 GCA_044351935.1 Bdellovibrionota bacterium | reverse complement strand
TGTATTGGAGTCTCGTTTTTATTTAGAAGACTGCAAATTGCTCAACTAATTCTAGCGTTAACTTTACTTATAACCGTAGCGCCTAAAACATTTGCATATTTAAATACAACTAAATTACTCAAAGAATCACGAAACGATCTTTTACCCGAAATTAAATCAAATCCGAATTTAGAATATGCAATTGATCATAGATTACAAGTTGCATCAAATATCCTTAACGAATCAAACGTTTCCGAAGCTCCCCTTCAAACCTCTGAGTTTTTATACTTAAAGGGATTTGATAAATACGCTCAAATGTCATCAAGCCCCGAGCGGATAATTAAAAACCCAACTATTAATTTAATAAATCTTAATGAGTCTATTTTTACTCCGGAACTTAAACGTGATTTAGCAAATCGAAACCAACTTGATACCGCTGTTCTTACTCTAAAAGATGATAAATTTACTTACTCAAATGCATCAGGCGATCTTTGCTGGTTAAATACACGACTTGGAAGTATTCAACTAAAAGATTTAACAAATGCTCCAGGCTTTAGTGGGATTAATGGAGTAATATCCGTAAATATAAAACTTTTCTCGTTATGGGATCAGGATTCTGTAAAAATTTCGTTCTCAGATTTTCTTGCAGATATCCCAATCGAAAAACTGGAAGGTGGCAAAGAAAAAGAAATCACTCTTAACCTTCCATACCAAGAGCTAAAAGACCAACAAGGATTTTACATCTCGTTTAATAAAATAAGACGCCCTTCAAACCCTACAGAACCCGATAAAATAAGGGATTCTAGACGACTTGGGCTAGCTATTTTATCCTTTTCGATAAATAGACGATAATAGGCTCTATATAGAATTATGACGCATAGAAAAATTATCGTAACAGGTGGTGCAGGTTTTATTGGTAGTAACCTTGTACGTAAACTCAACGAACAAGGACTTACTGATATTGTTATTGTTGACAACTTAGGTAACGGCACAAAGTGGACTAATCTTATCGGATTAAAATACTCTGATTACTTCCACAAACAAGAATTTATTAAAAATGTAACTAACGATTCTACTTGGCAAAACGTGACAACCGTTTTCCATCTAGGTGCTTGTTCCTCGACAGTAGAAACAAATGCAGATTATTTAATGGAGAACAACTTTAAATATAGCTGCAAAGTTGCAACTGAGTGTTTAAACAGAGGAATTAGATTTATCTACGCAAGTAGTGCTGCAACGTATGGACTAGGAGAAAACGGCTACGATGACGATCACGATAAGCTAGACATTCTTAAACCACTTAATATGTATGGATATTCAAAACATCTGTTCGATCAGTGGTGCAAAAGTAAAGGCTTTTTAGATAAAGTATGCGGAATAAAGTTTTTCAACGTTTATGGCCCAAATGAAATACACAAAGGTGGTCAAAGCTCTTTAATCCCTCGAGCAAAAGAGCAATTACTACAGACAGGTTCAATAAAACTATTTAAGTCGATAACCCCAAAATACCAAGACGGCGAACAACTTCGTGATTTTATTTACGTAGATGATTGCTCCGAAGTTATGTGGTGGCTAGCTAATAATAAAAAAGTTAATGGAATTTTTAATCTTGGCACAGGCAAAGCTCAGACATGGAATACATTGGCACAAGCGGTAGCCGCAGCTTTAAATAAAGAATGTAAAATTGAATATATTCCGATGCCTCAAAATCTAGTAAAGCAATATCAAGACTTTACTCAAGCAAGCATGCAAAAGCTTGTTAAAGCTGGCTACACAGGAAAGTTTCATGATTTATTCGATGGTGTTAAGGCCTACTTTAAACACATAGATTATTGATTCTACTAATCTATCAACTACTCATGCCGCAGGGCATCAAGTATTTGAATATTAGCAGCTTTTCTTGCTGGCCAGACACCAAAAAAGCTTCCGATTAATACGGCCATTAAGAATGCTGGAAGATATATCCATGCTGGAGGACTCATATCAAAAGATGGATAAAATAATCCAACCGAGAATGTAATTAAAACAGCTCCCAATATTCCGAATAATCCACTAATAAAACTTAGCATTAAAGATTCAGAAAAAAATTGCCACATTATATCCGAGCGACTTGCTCCAACAGATCTTCTTACTCCTATTTCTTGAGTTCGTTCAGCCACACTTACAAGAGTAATGTTCATAATGCCAACGCCACCTACTAACATCGAAATTGATGCAATTGCTCCAAGCACATAGGATAACATTCCTAAGATGCCATCTAGGCTTTCCATAATTGCAACTTGAGTAACAATGGTAAAATCTTCTTCGCCGTTTCGTCTGTCTCGAAGAATTTCTTCGATTTCTGCCACAGCTGTTTCGATTGTAACCCTAGAGGATGCTTTAGCTCGAATACCAAACAATTTATCCTCGTTAAATAGCCTCATAGCAGAACGAGTTGGCACAAAAGCAAATTCATCTAAGTTAAATCCTAATTTATCACCAGCTGAAGCTAATACTCCTATGACTTTAAATTCGGTTTGATTAATTTTTACCGATCTTCCAACAGGATAATCTTCCCCAAATAGTTTTTGAGCAATTTTATAACCTAAAACAACAACTCTTCTTCCAGCGCTGTCTTCCTCGGAAGAAAACATTCTTCCAGTACCAACAGCAATTGCAATGATTTGAAAGAACTGCTCATTGGCGCCAAAAATACTTATATTTGCCAACGAGTCCTCGTATTTAATTTGAGCAGAACCTAAAGTTATTCCCGATACAGCTTCTAGATGAAACGCTTTTTTTTGCAGTGCAGTAACATCATCAAGAGTCATTTTACGCTTTGCCGATCCTACTGGAGGACCCAGTTTGCTTCTGGTATCGCTTTTCCCAGGTTGGATAATAATTATGTTTTTGCCCATGCTCTCGAATTCGCCAAGAACATATCGTTTTGCGCCTTGTCCTACGGATACCAAAGTTACAACAGCAAATACACCGATACACATCCCTAGCATCGTTAATGCAGACCTAAGCTTATATTGCCATAAAGAGATAAGCGCGGAATGTACTAGGTCAAAATTAAGCATTAACAATACTCCCGTCCGAAAGTCTTATTTGCCGTTTAGTTAATTTTGCGACATCCTCATCATGAGTAACAATTATTATTGTGGCTTTATGTTTTTCATGAAGCTCGACAAATAAATCTAGTATTCCCCTACTTGTTTTAGAATCTAAATTTCCAGTTGGTTCATCTGCTAGAATTAATGATGGATTGTTTATTAGTGCTCTTGCGATTGCTACTCTTTGACGTTGCCCACCTGATAATTGATTTGGAAGATTAAGCATCCTATCTTTTAGTCCAACTTGAGCCAACATATATTGAGCTCGTTCTATTTTTTCATTTTTAGAAATTTTTGGCGTTAAATAATTAAGGGGCATTATCACATTATCTAAAGCTGATAATCGTGGTAGCAAAAAAAAGCTTTGAAAAATAAAACCTAACATCTGACTACGTATCCTTGTACGCTCGTAATCAGTAGTGTCACTTACATTTTTACCATCAAGAACATACGTTCCAGAAGTAGCCACGTCTAATAGTCCAATGATATGAAGTAGCGTAGATTTTCCGCATCCAGATGTGCCAATTAATGAAGCAAACTCGCCTTTACTTATAGTTAACGATACATCTTTTAATGCATAGATAGTTTCGTCCCCTCTGGTAAATACTTTCTGAATATTAGAAAGCTCTACTAAGCTCATTATTTGTCTACTTTGGTAACTTTTACGTTATCGGATAAGGAATTTTTATCATCTGGTATGATAACTATACTATCGTTTTGCAGGCCTTCTAGTACTTCTACTTGATCAAAATTGCTTATACCAACTTTAATATCTTGTTTTTTAGCTTTTCCATTTTGGTAAGTATACACAAAGCGATTATCTTTATTACCTAAAACAGACCTTGCAGGAATAAGCATTACGTTTTCTTTTTTATTTAAGATTACCTCAACGTCTGCAGAAGCTCCTACTGGCAATATATTTTCTGAATCAATTGTTACTTCAACTTCTGCAGTTCTGTCCTGCTCCTTAACAGAACTTACAAATTCAATCACACTTCGAATTTGGCCCGAGAATAATTCCTTAGAGACAGCTAAGATTTTCACTCGGCAAGGTAGGCCAACTTTTATTCTTCTTAAATCAATCTCATCAAATTGAACTTTTATATATCTAGGAGCCGTATCAACAAGCCTAATAGGTGCCTTAGGAATGACTGCTGTAATTTGCGCAAGTTGTCCTACTTCAAGATTTAGTTCTGCAATAAATCCAGAAAATGGAGCTCTAATTATTGTTTTTTCAAGCGCTGATTTGGCTGTAGCGGCTAATCTTTTTGCCTCGTCTAGATCCCTCTTAGATACAGCATTGTCAGCTACTAGATTTTGTAGCCTTGCTAATTCACGGGATGATGTCTCGACTGCAACTTTTAAATCTTCATTTTCTAATTCTGCTAAGACAGAGCCAGATTCAACTTTATCACCTAATGATACGTGTAATTGTTGAACTCTTCCTACAGCTCCAAACGCAAGCTCGGTATCTTGTTCTGCGTATACTGTTCCGGCATTAACACCTGTTACAGTATCAACGATTGTGCCCATTTGTATCGGAGCAACTTTAACTTCAACATTGCTCTGACAGCCAACAAACAGCAGAGATATACTAACTATTGTTAGTTTTATTATTTTCTTCATTAGTTTCCTCTAAACCACCAGCAAATGCTTTGTACACCATTATTGCTGATGTGAATGTTTGTTCTTCGCCCTGAAGTAATGCATCTTCAGCTGCAAATAATGCTCTCTGAGACTCTAGTACTCTTTGAAAATCAGTTAATCCTTGATTGTATAAATCTTTTGATAATTCTAATGATTTTT
>JBILET010000266.1:0-3303 GCA_044351935.1 Bdellovibrionota bacterium | reverse complement strand
TCTTAAAGCCAAGCGATAGTCCCGAGTTAAGACGTGCAATCATGAATAATTTAAGCTTTGCTTTGTTAGTGCGCGGGGTTGCTGAAAATTCCAAAGAAGATTTAAGGCGTTCTAGACAGTATATATTGTTGGCAACCAGAGAGCCTAAAAAGAAAGCTACAGTTATCTCGTCTGTCTTAGTGGCGCGACAAAATGCAAAAATTGTAACTTCATTTATTAAAAGCGGTGGATTAAAAAGAAAAGCAAAATGAACGATAAGATTATTTATGACCAATTACCTTTCTGCTTAAACGAAACGGATTTTAAGAAATTCGGACCAAGGTATGTTGGTAAAGTTAGAGACTGTTACCGTATCGACAAAGATAGATTGCTTCTGATTACTTCCGATAGGCTTAGTTGTTTTGATCGAGTAGTTACATCTATTCCTTTTAAAGGACAAATTTTAAATCAAATGGCAATTTTTTGGCTCAAGAAAGCAGAACAAATAATGCCGACTCATTTTATTTCATCTCCTCACCCTAATGTTACTATTGGTAAAGCTGCCGAAACATTACCTGTCGAAGTTGTTGTACGTGGATATATCACTGGTAGCGCGTGGAAAGATTATTGCGACGGAAAATCTGTAAGTGGAGTAGAGCTGCCTAAAGGTTTAAGAAAAAACCAAAAATTACAGACTCCGATTATTACTCCATCTACTAAAGCCGCTAAGGGTGAGCATGACTTGCCAATAAGTGAGGCCCAAATTGTATCAACTGGATTAGTATCCAAAGACCTATGGGAGCAAGTAAGACAATCCGCTTTCAAACTTTTTGATATGGGTTCAGAGCATGCAAAAAAACAAGGGTTGATTCTTGTTGATACTAAGTATGAGTTTGGATTGTTTAATGGCGAGCTAATTCTAATTGATGAAATTCATACCCTAGATTGCTCAAGATATTGGATGGCAAATGAGTACGATATCCGATTCGAATCTGGCCAAGACCAAGCTATGTTAGACAAGCAAATTGTTAGGGAATGGCTGCTTTCCGTAGGCTTTTCGGGGGATGGTCCGATACCACATTTTGATGAAGAAAGGCGTGTAAATATTTCAAAATACTACATGAAATCATTTAGTCTTATAACTGGGTTAGAATTTGTACCGATATCAGGCGATGCTTTGCCTGCCATAGAAAATATTTCTTATTGACTGCAATATTCTGCTTGTACATCTAGTGGTCGTCATGCGAACTTTGGGAAATGATAGATAAGATACACTCTATTCGTTTAGTGCGCTTCGCTGAACTGTTAGTTGTTTTTTTCTTGTTTAGCGTTTTTCATAGTTCTGCGTTGGCCGATGATACGGACTTATCAACGCTTTCGTTGGAAGAATTATCTGAAATTAAAATTTCATCTGTCTCTATGAGAGAAGAGTCTCTGCGTAATTCCGCAGCTGCTGTTCATGTAATAACTAGTGCGGACATTTCAAGATCTAATGCACAATCTATTCCCGAACTTCTAAGAAATGTGCCTGGATTACATGTTGCACGAATAGATAGTTCCAATTGGGCGATAAGCTCCAGGGGATTAAATGGTATTTTTAACAATCGAATGCTTGTGTTGATTGATGGGCGTACGGTTTATACGCCAATTTTCGGTGGTGTTTTTTGGCAGGTGCAGGATACTCCATTAGAAGATATTGAACGTATCGAAGTTATTCTAGGGCCCGGAGCCTCAACATGGGGAGCAAATGCTATTAATGGAGTAATAAACATCATTACAAAGTCATCGGCAAATACTGTTGGCTCGATGTTTTCAACTTCGTTAAGTAATGAAGGTCAAACTGTTACTGGTCGACACGGAATTAAGATAGATGAGAATTCTCATCTTAGAACCTATGCCCGAGGAAGGTTCGGAAATGACTTCGAAAAGAACAGTGGCGGAGAAGCATATGATGGATATGGTTTAGGGCAGTTAGGTTATCGATACGACAGAAGAGTGGGTAAGGATCAGATAACTTCACAGGGCGATTGGTATGCTGGCAATCTAAAACTTTCTGTGACAGATGTAGATACTCCTGATTTTATGCAAGTAAGTGAAGTATCTGATGTGGCTGGGGGTAACTTATTAAATAAATATACGCACCATTATCAAGACGGCAGTAAGCTACATGCGCAAATTTTCTTTGATAAAAACCAACGTTATGACACGGTAGCTTTCAATTCTGTCTCTACCTACGATGGTACCCTGCAGTATGATCTTCCTTCATTTGATTCGCATGACATTACCTTTGGTGTTGGTTATCGGTATGTCCAGACATCTTTAAGGCCTTTTAGAATCCTTCAATCCGTAGACCCGGATAATTCTTTGCACTCTGTTAACTCTTTTATCCAAGATCAAATTTCGCTTACAGATGTTCTTAAACTAACTCTAGGTACAAAGTTTGATCATCCTGAGTATGTTGGTGCGCAGTGGCAACCGACGGCTCGTTTAGGTTGGGAAGTGGATAAAAATACATCAATCTGGACGGCTTTTTCTCGTGCTGCGCGTGTGCCTACTTTGGCAAACAATAGCATTCAGATATCTAATCCTCTACAAATGCCTGATGGATCATATATACCAGCGCAAGTATTGCCTAACAAATCGGCAGATTCTGAATATGTTAACAGTTATGAAGCTGGGGTTAGAAGTTCAGTTGCTAAGTGGATGACAGTTGATATGTCATTGTATTTTAATAAATATACAAATTTGACTAACTATGTCATTCCACTTTCTGGATTAAGTGCTTCATCAAATCCTAATATTCCATTCGTTCCAATAATTTCTGCTGATGATGCTCAGGTAGAATCTTATGGGGTTGAATTATCTTCAAACTTTCAATTGTATGATAATTTATCTCTGAAAACTTGGTATACAAATCTGAATGTTAACACATTGCAGTTAGGGTCTAGTTACCCTAGTGATATATCTGGATATGAGGAAGCAAGTCCAAGAAATCAGGGCTACGTACGTTTGGAATGGGATATCACAGATAAGTATAGCCTGACCCCTTCCTTAAGATTTGTTGATTCGGTACCTGAGTACTCTGTTCGTTCGTATATTGCTGGTGGATTTAAATTTGCATATAGACCTCAGTCCGATATGGAAATCGCTATTGGCGCAGAAAATCTATTTGCTCCAAATCATGTTGAGTATCAAAGTGACTTTATACTTGCGCCTAGAACCGAGATACCTACATTTGGATATGTGTCGTTAAGGGTGGATTTTTAAGTGAAGATCTTTGCATTGCTACTATCGATATTTGTTATCAATTGGGCTTCTCTGGTC
>JBILET010000143.1:0-4582 GCA_044351935.1 Bdellovibrionota bacterium | reverse complement strand
TGCGTTGCGTGAGGAGCACCAAATTTTAAGTTTTCTTCAAGAGTTCCGTGAATCATTTCAATTCCACGTACTACTGCGACTGCTGATCTTAATGAATTTAGATTAATATCTCCGCGTGCTACCCCATCAAATAAAATAATACCTTGATTTGGGTCTTTAAAACCTATGATTAAGTCCGCCAAAACACTTTTACCAGATCCATTACCGCCGAAAATAAAAATCTTTTGACCAGGCTTAACTGTTAAATCAAGATCATCGAATAACGGATCCCCGTCTTGCTGCAAATATTTTATATCTTTTAATTCGATGGACAGAGGCTCTTGTATAAGAGGAATAAGCTCGCCAGAGTGAACATCTTCCTTCGGTAAAGTTGCAAGCATTTCAAGTTTTGCAACTCCTGCTACAAGATCATAAAAAGTTTCAAGAAATTTCGTTAATTTATCGCTATTACTCAAGATAATAGTAAAAATAATTTCCGCTGCAACTAACTGCCCTAAAGATAATTGTTCTCTGATTACTAACAAACCTCCCACACCCAGAAGCATTGCGCTTCCAATAATCTGAAGAAGTACAACAGCAATTTGCTGAGATACTAAAATTCTAAAATGAAGCCTTCGAGAATCTAAATATTGATTCAGAAGTTTATCCATTTTATTTAAAGCAGTAGTTTGACCAACTGCCGATTTAAAAATTTGAGGAGCTGCAGCTATATCTTCAATACATGCAAGAATCTCATATTTATCGTCGGATTCTCGCATACTAGTTGGAATAGCGGATCTTCCAAAAATAAATACGGCTAAAACAAGTGTGATTGCGACACACAGCGAGAAGATTAAAAAGAATGGATGATAAAATCCAAGAAATATAACTGCGAATATCAACTGGAATATAACAGCACTTCCATCAAGCAATAGAAAAGTTGTTGCTTTCTGTACCGTAGAAATCTCAAGAAATCTGTTAATATATTCAGAACCAAAATTTCTTTTAAAATTATCGTAATGAATCTCTGGGATCCAACGTGCTAGATCCAGTCCGACCCTGACCATTAATCTTTGAGCAAGTTTTTCTGCAATTACAAATTGGGCGACCTTAAAAACCCCACTTATAGACAAGAAAACAATTACCGCGCCTGTGAGGACTATTAAAGGCTGTAAAAGTGTTCCGAAAGCAACTGTATTAACAAGGCTTTGCGCTGCAAGGGGTACAATAAGCGCAAAGATACCCACTGTAATACCGTATATGAGAATAGATATAATATCCTTCCAGTCGCCCCTATAGAAGCGGATAACGCTCGATAGGGCCTGGGAATTAGAGTATTTTTTATGGGGCATGAGTACCCGAAAGGATATCCTATAAACGGGGCGCTCGGAAATAGATACATATAAAAAATGACAAGTGCGTCAATTTTCCATGTCTAATAGAATCAACAAACCTAGGGCATCCTTGGTCAGAAATTTGATGGTTGAATGGGAGTTATTTCAAATAAATGGAGAACATCGTCTTCATACATAACGGAAAAAGTGATTACCTAGGATTAGCGATTCAACAAGCTAAGTTTCTCAATCCTGACCATACTATTTGGTTAATTTCAGATACACAGCCTGATGAACCTTGTATAAAACTAGTACAGTTTATTCATTTAGATGAATTCAAATCTACCATAAAAGTCCTAAACGACAGATATATCCATGTTGCAAGAACACCAATTGAATTTGAAAAATTTTGCTTTCAGCGTTGGCTAATACTTTCTGAATTTGCAAAACGAAACAATATTTCTAGGTTTGTTTATTTGGATTCGGACGTATTAGTTTTTGATGATCTTGCAAAAGGTTTTGATATTTTCTCAAAATTTGATTTTACAGTTTCAAGAGGAATGGCAGGAAGTTGCAGTTTTTGGAACAACACAAAGGCCCTGCAGGATTACTGTAACTATTTTATGGGTTTTTACAACGGCACAGACCACGTGCTTATTGACGAATTTATTGAAGAACTAAGAGCATCTTTTAAATCCGAACATACCGCTTGGGGTATGAGTGATATGTATTTCCTTGCAAGTTTTACAAACACAAAAAAATATAAAACCGGTGAATCAACTTTGATCATTGATGATGCAACTTATGATAACAATATAAATTGCTGGCAAGAAACAACCCCAGGATTTTTAAGAGACCCAGAAAAACCTCTTAAACTTATAACATGGATTGATGGTCTACCTTACGGAACAAGAGACGACAATAATCAACTTGTAAGATTCAGAACTTTGCACATGCAAGGTGGTGCAAAATTTGACCTTAGCGAATATATGGCAGCTTCTGCTTACTCAGCTAAAGATTATCCAAATACTCCGATTATACATCCGCAGCTATGCTTTGAGATAAATAAAAGATTCTCAAAATAAATATTCTAAGTAAAATTTATACTACTTACTTCCGCTAGCATCGATGATCTGCTGCAACATACTTGCTAAAGGAAAGTTTGGATTTTTGCGTAAAACATTTCTTGCGCACTGCCCAGCAGAAATAAGATCTTTTAGATCCGAGTAAAGTAAAGTCATGCAAAAATCAGGTTGCCAATCATCGTGTTTGGAAAAGTTCAATGCAGCTTTGTAATGCGTCAAAGCATCATTTTTCAACCCTTTTTGCTCCAGTTGTAACCCGGCACATAGATTTATTGCCGATTGCTCCGAACCGCTGCTTAGAGCTTGCTGAATTAAAGACCAAGATACTTCTGCGCCACTAGCAATCAACTGATGATCTTCTAATAGTTGATTAGGGCTATAGTTACTAAAGTTAATAATTCTATATACAGCCGGAACTAATCGAAGTTGTTCCAAAGCCTGCTCTGCGGGCGATGTGATATGATTCTTTGTTAACGATTGTAAAATTTTAATTACATCCTTAGCTACGACTTCCCAAGTTCTAACTCTAGCTTTGGCAAGGCAATTTCTAGAATATTGCGCCAACTGACTTGGATTACTAAGCATATGATGAAGAGTTTTAACAAAAGCTTCTAATGAATTTTCTGTTTGAAGAACTCCGCATTCACCATTTAATAAATATTCTTTAACACCACCTGTATCAAAGCCTAACACTGGACATCCACTAGCTTGAGCATCTACAACACCAAGACCAGCGCTCTCAAAACAGATTGATGGAAAAACAAGTAGCCCAGCTTCTCGTAGTGCTGCAGCAATTTGAGTCTGTGGGACTTTTCCGTAAAAGTGAATATCCTTATTTTCTTGCTCAACTTTTTCCTTCAAAAGTCGCATTGGTTCCCAATGAGAATAATCTCCGTATAACGAAGCTTTAAGATTAGGAAGGAATTTTTTTAATGCTCTAAACGCATCAATTAACAAGTGAGCACCTTTCCACGCATCAACGCGACCCACAAAAATAATGTGATTAAAGTCCCGTTTTTCTGGGCCACTATATTGAAAAAGATTTGGATCGAAACCATTTTTGACAACTTGTGCTTTAAATGGCCCTATAGTTTTTTCACGTAACATCTCTAGTTGCGCATGAGATACACATAACATTGTATCGATTAAGTCGAATACAGTTGCAAGATCAAGTCCACTAGCTGATTCTGAGGGTGAATGATTGATTATTACGCGACTTAAACAATTTTTATTTTCGCGCAAAAATAAAAAAGGATGTGCAATACTAGAGGAAATACAGTAAAACTGGCCAATCTTGTGTAACCGTGGCATTACCTGATCTAATCTGTAACCTTTGCCAAAATTCCAAAATTTAATTCCGTCAGCAACAACTTCACCTTCTGGTAAATTTGCACACGCAATAACTTTCCAACCTAATGCAGCAATTGCTTTAGCCAAAGCAAGAGTAGCTGATTCGCCACCGCCGGCATTTACGCCAACAGGATATACAGGTGCATCATTGAAGAAAATAACAACTTGATTCATTTTAGAGGTGAATCATAGCTTAATTCGAAACTTTTCAAACCAGGTAAAATTTTTCAATCACTATAGTAGAATATATCTATTTAACGCTGCACTTCCCGTTTTAAAAGGTAAAAATAACCCCTGCGGCTATTGATCAGTGTTGGAAGCGACATATATAAAGTCTTGACTCTTTGACTTTAGTACTAACTTATTATCTTCGAATGAATAATGCGATACATCTTGCAATTGTTGAGCAAAAGCTTGATCTTCAAGGCCTTCAAAACCGATACACCCCAAGAACGTGTAAGAAGAATCAAAAAAATTTAATTTTGAACTATCTTTATCAATAACAAATCTACCTCTAAAAGTATTACAACAAAGATCCGCTATAAAATTACCATTAGGTTGAAAAGTTAATATCGGTTCGGTTGGTGGATTTTTGCAGATAGCATTTGTTAAAATAGTTTCGCCAGTATGTTGTCTTATGGCAAAGAGCATCCAGTTAGAATCTAAAATATTATCAGCCGATGCCGGCATTGCTGTTATTATCAGCACTAATAAAGTCGTAATAAAAAAATTTTTCATTATTAACCTGAATTTGTATTGAATAATTCAATTGCAATGGATGTAGGTTTCCAAGTAGGAAATGATTTTGAACCATTCCAGTATCCGGCATGTTCG
>JBILET010000141.1:0-4616 GCA_044351935.1 Bdellovibrionota bacterium | reverse complement strand
CCACAAGTTGACAGTGCAAGTGCAGCAGTTAGAGTTGTTCATGGAGTAATGGGAGCTCTTCAAGTTACCGCATCAGTTGATAGTCAATCATTAACAAGTGGAACTGCAATTGGTCAGGCATCAGATTTCGTGCAAGTTCCAGCTTCTTCAGCTGCAACAATTAGAGTACGCAGAGCAGCCGACGGACTGTTGTTATACCAATCAACCCAAGACTTGCAAGCAGGTGCAGCCTATACAGTGCTTGTGTCTGGAAACGCAAGTTATGTATCAGTTGGGCGAGTACTACGAGATAAGTAAAAGATTTAAGCTTCTACAATACATTCAATTTCAACTTCTGCACCTAAAGGAAGAGCACTTACTTGAATCGTGCTTCGTGCAGGTTTGTGACCACTCATCCAATCAGCATAGATAGTGTTTACTGTTTGAAAGTTTTTTAGGTCAGTAAGAAATATGGTTGTCTTAACTATGCTAGTTCTTGCTTTGTTAATATGAGTAAGAAGAGCATCTATATTAGCTAATACTTGAGTAGTCTGAGCTTCGATACCACCTTCGACAATTTTGTTAGTTTCAGGATTAAGCGGAATTTGGCCCGAGAAAAAATATAGTGAACCTGTCTTTGCTATTGGGGAGTAAGGACCTACTGCAGCTGGGGCGTTTTTAATTTCTACGAAAAATTCTGACATTTGGATATCTCCTAAAAAAATAGCTCTCAAATCTTATATTTATTTTTTACAAGTCGAAAGACTTTTGTACACGTTGTAACAACAGGCTATTTTGCCTGTTTAATTTTAGGGAAAGGCAAGGAGGCATTATGGCCATTGAAGACGTAACAAAGAGTAGAGCTATTGAACAAACAATCAAAAGAGAGGCTCCGGTTCGAAGAGAACCTCAAAAAGTAGAGCAAGAAGAAAAACCCAAAGAAGAAAAAGTAGAAAAAAACGCCGATAAATCTGAGCGTTTAGACGTTGAAGCGTAACGAAAGAATTACGCATTAATTGTCACAGGGCTTAAGTAAGTGTTGATGCTTTCTGGGGAGGAAGCTTGGCCTTACTTGGCCCTAATTTCTTTTAAAATCAGT
Source organism: Bdellovibrionota bacterium (assembly GCA_044351935.1). Lineage (GTDB taxonomy): Bacteria > Bdellovibrionota_C > UBA2361 > UBA2361 > JBIKWN01 > JBIKWN01. Next base: position 3,538 of record JBILET010000141.1, on the reverse strand, counting down.
AATTAAATTGATATAATAGGCTTGTTATCATTACTGCCTAGAACACCCATTCTCCTAATTGCACACATTCGGCAACAGAAAGCTTCTTAATATTTAGGTTTGGCTGTAGGTTTTTTGATTCTTTAGGCATCAATTCTGGAGAAAACTCAATGGAACCGCAAAACGCAACTGTAGTTGTGGACCTTAACTCATTTTTACCGAAAGTAGCTGATCCTTTACCAACAGAGGATATTGTCAATCTAAGACAAGAAACTATTGGCTCAAGGCCAGGTAATCCTAGAAAAACAAAAACTACTACTCCGGGCGATACAATACAGCTAGACAACGAATCGTTAGACCAAGTTGCTATTCGTATGTATGTTGCCCCGCAACATAGACATAATAATGATGTAGCCCTAATTCAAATGTCGATTGGATTTTTTGCAAGTCTAAAAAATTTTAATGAAGAACTAGATAAAATGCCCGAGCCTAAAATGGGTTTTAGAGCGCCCGCACAAGGCAAAATTGATTTAGGTGAGTATTTAGGTCATGCAAAAGCGTTAAGTCAATTTTGTACTTCGTATGTATTTACAATCGATGCACCTACTGAAGAGGATTCAATTAAAAGAAAAATTGCTCTTGATTGTGCATCGGTCGCAGAAGGTTTTTTGCGAGCCGTTAAATCAGTAAGTAGTGATATACATGTAACCAAAGATACTGCAGGATTTATGTCTGGTATTTTTGCCGAAACAGCACAGGCTATGAGAATTCTTACAACCCAATTATCTATGATGATGATTGGCGGCAAAGCTGTAACTTTCGTTGCGGAAGATCAGTAACCACGGTACCTTTTAGGTACTGTAAAAATGTTTAAAGTTGATCCAATCGAATTTATAGCCGCTTTTTTTGGAATTTTGAGTATTTTCTACTCTATAAAAAGAAGAGTAGAAGTCTACCCAATAGGCTTAGTAAGCATCATCTCGTACATATACATATGTTTTGTTTATGGCATATATGCCGATATGGCGATGCAGGTTATTTATGGAGTCATGTCGATTCAAGGTTGGTATATTTGGTATTCTGTTCGTTCGGTTGATGACACTATTAATTCAAAGGAGCTAAATCTTAAGCAATATATTTACGCATTCGTATCAGGCTTTTTAATTTGGCCAGTTATTGCTTACATTTTACATAATTATTCTGATATTAATGTAGTTATAGTAGATAGCTTTACAACAAGTTTTTCAATCGTAGCCATGTGGCTTATGGTTTATCAATATCGACAGCATTGGTTGCTTTGGGTAATTGTAAATTTTGTTTCAGTACCTCTATATTATTATAAGGGGCTATATTTTTCTGTCGTGTTTTATTTTTTAGCTTTTATCATGGCTATATACGGGTTTGTTTCTTGGGGGCGGCCTGATAAACATTGGGCACCTATGGCACCAACCCACCAAGACTAGCATCCCATCTAAATTCCTTCGAACCCAGAGCGTGCTTGCCAATAATGATGTAATTATCATCTGTTGTTTGGACTTCCAGAGTAACGCCTTTAGAAAGCTTAATAATTCCTGGTAGCTCGGAACATCCATCATTGGTGCATGCGTAGTATTGCTGATTATCTATTAAGTAGGATTCTTCGGCTAAAGCGACACTTCTTATGTCTGACAATGCAACCGCATCGTAAGCTTTGGCCCTGTATTCTTTGTATTGGGGAATTGCGATTGAGGTTAAAATTCCAACTATTGCCACTGCGACTAGCAGCTCTATTAGTGTAAATCCTGTCTGATTTTTTCTACTTTGCTTCATATAGATTACTAATTTCGCAAAATAGAATAAAAAGTTTCCTTGAAATATGCTTATTTTTATTGATTAATTATTAAATTAGCTTAATCTATTTTAGTAATATTAATTATTTGATTTCCTTATGTATTCGCCGTCCTCGTTCGGAAAACTTGAATCTAGTAGTGATCTTACTTCAACAGATAGAGCTAAATTTTTACTAACTCAAGGTCAAAAACTACAGAACCTTTATAGAAGTGGATCGATAAAACTAATAGAATTAACTTCAAATCCTACTATCGATTTTATAAAAGCCCGTGTACCCAATTCTGATTTAATTTATGCCTGTGATTTTTATGTGCAAGACATCGAGCAGGGAAGTCGGATATTGAGCGGATATGAATTTAACGGTTTAGTTAATATAGACCATCACTCTAAGCATGAAGATTTTTATACTCAGGTTTCTAGTGGAGTACTTGCGATAAATCACGTAGTAAATAATGGCCCGGTCGAGCAAGATGTTCCTGTCGTAATTAATCATACTGATTGCGATAGTACTATTAGTAGTTTGATTATGCGTGGATATTTGGATCCTCATCCTATATTTGCTGAAGCTGTAATCGCCGCTGATCATACCGGCGAAGAAAATCCCATTGCCGATCTTTTGCAAGCTTTAGATGTTAGACGAGACCTAGATTTTAGTGTTAGAAATCTAATCAAACTTCTGCAAGGGCAACCTTTAGATCCCCATGCTCAAGAACTACTTGAACAACGGCACCAATCAAGATTATATGCTCAACAAGAAGCAGCGCATTTTACCCAAGATGGATTACTTGCTCACCATGTTTTAGTCCAAAGGCTTGACGGAGAATTCTTACCATCATTGTTACCGACTGCTGCAGTAATTGTTTACTTTTATAGTAAAAATGAAGGACAGAATTCAAAATGGGTTATGAAGGCTCGTCTTGGTAATATGGCTCCAGCAGGAGCGACTCTGTTTGATTTGAATATCAACGACTTTGATCCACATTTTGGTGGAAGATGGAATGCCGGTGGTAACGACAGGGGAGGGTTTGGTAAAGATCCATCGGATTATGTTAGCTATTTGTTATCACAATTAAACAAAGCAGATACTATATTTAATCGAACTTTAAGTTAGTATTCTATTTTACTTAAAATTTGTAATGGATCGATTTTGAAGTTTTCTTTTAAGTAAAAATTAGATCCTGCAAAAATACAGCTTAATATTATAAAAACGATTGTAGAAGAAATCAGCATAGATCGTGTGGACTTATCTACGTTACCAAGTTTTAGCGAGTGATTTAGATTGCTAAGACCTGATCCAATATTTATTGCTTGTTTTGACTGAACATAAGTACCACTTGCAGTTACTTCAACCCCATTTGCAATAATAGTTTCTGTAAGATTGTGCAAGGATGATTCAAGTTGCTGAGATATTTCATGACCTACATTGTCCGATTGTATATCGGAGTAGTTTTGACTTATACGTTTATCGATAAAATCAACTTTTACTTCTCCATCGTCATCTGTTAATACAGAATTTAATCGAGAAATAAACTTGACCATGTTAGATGATTTTTCTTCAAATTTACATTTCGACAAATATTGTCCAGCTCTTTGATATGACTCGACATCATTAAAGGTGTCTTCTGATATCTCGGTTAACAAAGGAAAACCAATTAGCCTGACTGAACCATTAGAAGATAATATTGAACAAGGAGTCATTATAAACCCAGAATACAATCCCATCGTATTT
>JBILET010000128.1:0-4918 GCA_044351935.1 Bdellovibrionota bacterium | reverse complement strand
CTTGACTATATTAATCACTAATCTACTTGGATTAGTACCTGGATTCGTTGCGGGTACAACCACTGTTATGGTTACAGTGGCTTTGGCACTTATCTCATTCTTAACATTCAACTTTTACGGAATACGCGAACAAGGCTTTTTTAATTATATTAAGCATTTTGCAGGTCCAAAGTGGTGGCTAGCTCCTCTACTTTTCCCTATCGAGATCTTCAGTACCTGCCTTCGCATATTAACGCTAAATCTTCGTTTGTATTGGAACATGACTGCTGACCACATTGTTTTGGGAATCTTTACGGATTTAACCAAATTTGTTGTGCCAGTTGTATTCTATGCACTCGGGAGCTTTGTTTGCTTTATGCAAGCTTTCGTATTTACTGTTTTAACTATGGTATATATCTTCCTAGCCGTAGATCACGGGGATGAGGATAGTCATTAAGGAGAAAAATTGAATGTTAAATAAAAAATCTGCAATTCTTGTAGGTCTAATCATCGCAGCTACACCATTTATGGCTTTAGCTGAAGGAACTGCTGCAGTTAAAGGCGATCTTTTCGCTATTGCTGCTGCAATCGCTATTGGTGTTGCTGCTCTAGGTGGAACTCTTGCTCAAGGTAAAGCTGTTGCTTCTGCTCTTGATTCAATTGGCCGTAACCCATCAGCATCAGGAAACCTATTCGTTCCTATGCTTTTAGGATTAGCGTTCATCGAATCACTTGTAGTTCTTGCATTCGTTATCGCTCAGTCACTATTGCCTTAATAAGCAATACTGCTTACTTCTAGCTTGCGATGATAAGTCGCTTAGTTAGTGGTTGGTAAAAACCCCCTGGTTAAAAAGTGTCTATCTAGTTGATGCTTTTTGGCTGGGGGTTTTTTTATGCCCGGGCGAAATCTAACTACGGTTAAGAACCAATGATGCCTTGAGTAGTGTTAAAGTATAAAGAAATCCATCGTAGTATCAATCCTACCCATTGTGGCAGATTCAAACTTACCTGAAATCAAAGATGGATTTTCCTTGCATTCTTGAGCATATAAATTTTGAATCGCCCAGAAGTAAATAAAAATCGAACACCCAAGATTGTAGACGTAAGTAGAGAGTGATGGCGCAAATTTTATGTGTCCCTTTGCGTGCTGTTTATTTGTTATCCCTTCTGATACTCCTCGACTGATTTGTATTCCCTTTTCCTCCCCGTGAAGTTATCAAATATTTGCCGATGTCGTCGCAAACCATATTCGTCATCTCGTGACTCGTAATTTTTAACCCATGCAACTAATGCATTCAAAATTTGTTCCTGATGTTCCGGAGAATCAAATTTCTCTGGCTCCCAAGGTCGAGCGTGACAGTGAGCAACACAAGTATCAACACCAGGATTTAGAAAACGAAGTTCATCACAAAAAGGAAGGGCGACCTCTACCAAGTCGCCATAACACCCCTCTATAATCCAATTTTGGTTAGTACGTATAAAGTCTTCGAGATCTTTAACACTTTCGGAAAGCGGCTTGCGCGTTGTGCCTTGCTCCCACGCTATTTCATCAAGCGAAAGCCTTCTGATCGCATTACCGCCAATGAGTGCTTTTGCCATAGTGCTCTTTCCTGCACCTGCATTACCTAAGAGAATTATCTTCATAATTTCCAGAGTGAGCGGGATAACGTTGTGGATGATAAGTTTACGCCCAAACAAATCTTAATCAAGTCAAAAGGTGAAGTGGGCGTAAATCTTTTAGATCCTTTTGTTATCCAATTTTGATTAGAGTTGAACCCCAATAACTAATTAGAACTTCAGTTAGCGTTACGAAAAAACCAAGTATCAATATCTTTGCCCTGACGCTTTTATCCACGGTCTGAACTTTAAACCATGCGCGTATCACTGGATGAAGCGAGCAGTATACCAACAGTGCTATTACTAACAGAAAACAATAATTATACATGGCCAAAGGATTACTGAAGAGCCCTTTTATTATAGTAAATAATGAAGGTAACAGTACTCCTCCCGTTATAGTAATCCACCCCCAAGTTACTCTACGTGCCAATGCAAATAACGATGATAGCGCAAAAAGAGATGAGGGAATTTGAGTACCGGCGGTTATCTGTAATCCTAGTGATAACTCTGAAGGTAAACCGGTTGCAGATTGTAAGGTAATATTGAGGGTATGAAATAATAGGTAGGGGCGGATGACACCTATAAGGAAAAGTATGGCAACTAAGGTTATTAATGGCCAAATTGAAACTTTCATTGATTTAATTGGATAATGAAATGACCCCACCTTTTTAATTAACGACTTTTATTTCAGAGCCAAAATATAAAAGAGTCGTCTAAATTACTTTAGCGACAAGATATTTGAAAAAAGGACAGGGCCGTTATGAATAATACAGTAATTGGAATTGATATCGCAAAGAATGTTTTCCAGGTTTGTGTAATGAACGAATTGGGAAAGATTACTATTAATAAGCGTCTAGTTAGGACGCAAGTGCTTGAATTTATTTCTAAGTTACCAAATTACACGGTTGCCCTTGAAAGCTGCGGGGGTAGTAGCTACTGGGGTAGAGAAATAAGAAAGCTAGGATTTGATGTAAAACTAATCCCAGCTCAACACGTAAAGCCTTTCGTGAGAAATCAGAAGAATGATGCAAATGATGCAGTAGCAATATGTGAAGCAGCACGACGTCCTGATATGAGGTGCGTAACTCCAAACACACTAGAGCAACAAGACTTACAAAATCTTCACCGAATAAGAGAGCGTCTAGTAAGAAGTAGAACTGGACTATGCAACCAAGTAAGAGGATTACTTTTGGAGTATGGAATCACAATACCGCAAGGAAGAAAGAAAGTAAGAGCAAAATTAGTAGAGCTTATTATGGATGATAAAATTTCTCATAATGAAAGAAGTATCTGGAAGTCTACGTTTACAACGTTATATGAAGAGTTAAAAGCGCTAGATGAAAGAATTCAAAATCAAGATGATGAAATCATAGCTATCAGTAGTAATATTGAAATGTGCTGTAAGTTAGAAGAACTTCCAGGAGTTGGTCCCATCACTTCTACTGCGTTAATTGCAGCAGTAAGTAATGCAAGAGACTTTAAGAACGGAAGACAGTTTGCTGCGTGGCTTGGACTAGTTCCAAGACAAGAATCAAGTGGTGGAAAAACAGTTTTAAGAGGAATCACTAAACGAGGTGATAAATATTTAAGAAAGTTATTAGTGCACGGAGCAAGAAGCGATCTGCGATATGCAGAGAAAAGAAAAAATTCTTGGGCACTAAAACTAAAAGATAAAAAGGGAGTTAACAAAACAGCTGTTGCGATGGCTAACAAATCAGCAAGACGAATTTGGTCAGTGCTTGCTGGAGTTGAGCAGGTAAAATCGCATGTAGCATGAGTTTTTGTTAACTTTTAATTCACAGATAGCAGAATAAGAAAATGAACTTGATGACAATAAAGATAAGAATAAAACTTCCCCATTGGTAGAACCTGGTAAACGTTATGGCTTTGAATTTTTCAACAGCCGTCCGCATAATGAGGCACCAATAAGGGATTCGCTAATTTCATCAGGGCTCTAGTAATATTTACAAAAGTAAATTTTACGAAGAAGCCGAATAGATAACTTGCTCTTACTTCTTTTATTGTTTGAAAAGTTTTTTTTAGATTCTGCTTGACTCGACAGGTGGGGTCATAGATAACGTTTGGATGAAAAGTTTACGCCCAAACAAATCTTAATCAAGTCAAAAGGTTAAGCGGGCGTAAATCTTTTCGATCCTGTTGTTAAGTCGATTTTCTACCGATTCTAAATCCTAGCGGTAAAGCAACTTCCTTCAAAGTATCTGTATCACCCCACGCTGCAAGTATATCCTTAGAAACTAATTCAAGCGGATCGATACCCTGATTTATCTCTTGGTATTTCCTTCGCGTTGAATATGTACCCATGAATCCGAGTAATTGTCCGACTCCCCAGCTAACTTTAATTTCTGAAACAGGTGCTTCAATTTTTTCCCAATCCGGGAAGTCCAATGAAGCATATAGATCCATATACTGATTATGCGCGGTAGGAACTAATGGTCCACAAAGTTCTCGGTAATATCTGCGCACATGCGTATCAACATTCGAGTTAACTTCTGGATGGAAATATGACCATAATGCCAGCACACCAGCAGGTTTAAGAACACGCTCAGCCTCACGGTAAAATTGAGAACGCTCAAACCAGTGAGCGGCACATGCAGAAATTATAAGGTCAACAGATTGATATGCGATAAAAGGTGCATCTGTTCCAGCTACGCAATAATCAATATTGGGAGCTGCTTGTGCATGGGCAATTTGCTCTTCGCTCAAATCAGTAGCAAGTACTTTCTTAAAGTACTTGGCAGCACCAACTGATGCTTGTCCACTTCCGCATCCCACATCCCAACACAGATCCGTCGCTGGAGAAATTTTGCTCAAAGTTGAGAATATAAGTTCTGGATAAGCAGGTCTAACACTAGCGTATAACTTTGACCTGTCTGAAAAGGATAATCCAATTGTCATTACATTTTTCGACTTAACGTTTTGCCTGACGGGCGCGCAACCAATCAGGACTTTAATACTACCACAAAAACCCAAAGGTTGCGCGTCCCTGTCGAGGCTATTGTTGTACGCAATTCTTAAAACTTCTCTTCAGCTTGAAGAGTTGTCTCTTCGAAGTGTGAGGTTAATCCACAACCAGTGAATCCAGATTTTATACATGCATCAATGCATATATTTAATTCGATACCCGACTTCCCCTGAAGCAGACAGATTTTTTCGCACCAAGGAGTATGGCAACTCCTGAATTCTTTCTCATTGTTCTTATATTTAGCACAGCATTGAACACTATCTTTCAAATCAGGATATTTATCATCCGCCAGGGCTGAAAAAACTACTACGCCCGATAGAAATATAACGACAAAGATTT
>JBILET010000127.1:0-4946 GCA_044351935.1 Bdellovibrionota bacterium | reverse complement strand
ATGATTGTTATGCCATCCTTCTCCAAGTGTAATTAGTGCAAGTAGAAGGCTATTTCGGCTTTCGTCGGTTGTATTAAAGCGTCTTGTTCCCCACATATGAGTTAGTGAGTTAATAACAAAAGTGCCGTGATAAAGAAGAGTAGTGCTTAAGCAGAATCCCCATATAAATAATTGCATAGGAGTTACGCCCAGTTGAGGATAGTAAGCTTGTAAGTAGAATCCTAATCCAAAAATAAGAGCAATTAACGAAATGACCGGGATAAAATGATTGCGATCTATCCAACGAAGCTCGGGATATTTTTCGAAGTCCTTAATTGCATCTTTGTTGTACTCAAGATAGTCAGAGGAGAGTACCCAACCAACATGCGCCCACCAGAGACCATTGATTCCAGGCGAGTGAAGATCTTCTTCGGTATCAGAGTGTCTATGATGATGTCTGTGATGAGATGCCCACCAAAGAGGACCCTTTTGAGCTGCGGACGCTCCTAACCAAGCCAAAACAAACTGGAACCATCGAGAAGTAGAATAAGTTCGATGCGAAAAATATCTATGATACGCTCCAGTGATAGCAAACATGCGGATTACATAAAGAGCAAAACAAACTAATGCTGCAGTCCAGCTGAAGCCAACCCAAATTATTCCAAAACACCCTAAGTGGATTAAGAAAAAAAGACTTTGTTTAAATACGTTTGCGAATTCCCAGCGACGAGGTGACATAACAAATAAGGACCAAAAACTAAATAAAATTAATACCTTAACAGATACCTAATAGGTTTAGCTTGTTAAGACGAAAAACATATTGCATAGGGTAGTAGCAATACGTTGAGTAGTCAAGGAGTAGATGTATATTAGTAGATTAAATTATCTACTAATATACTATGTAATATTAACAATATACATCATTTTTCCACTGCATTTATGGGAAGCTATCAGATTAAAAACCTAAAAATTAAATCTAATTCCTGCAATAATATTTCTTCCCGGTAGAGGAGCTTGTTCTTTAATAAAAGAAACATGATTCCTAGCCTCTTCGTTTGTTAAATTTTCACCTCTTAAGAAAAGCTCTGCAGGAGAGTTATTGGAACCGAGCTCGAATACTTCTTTTGTTATGGATGCGTTTAAGAAAGTATACCCGTCAGTACTAGATTCGCTATTAGCAACTCTATCTTGTGAGTTTACTCTTAGAACATATATTGAAGCTCCCAAAGTTTCCTTTTGATACTTAACACCTGCTTTGATTCTAAATGGAGGTACTCGAGCAATTGCTTCATTCGTATCTATATCTTTGGCCCAAACCCAGTCTTGTTGTGTAAAAAATGTTAAATCGTTTTGTGCTCTTTCGGAGTCGGATTGTCCCCAAAGGTGCAGCTCTAACGATGACTCAATTCCATAAAATTGTGCACGCTGTGATTCAAATCTGAATTCTGGTAAATCGTCGCTAATATTTCCTGTTGGATTTAACCCGATGTAATTAGAGAATCTATTCGAGAAACCACCAAGCGATCCAGTGATTAATCCTTCATTTCTTTTTATTGTTAAGTCGATACCAACAGATTTTTCAGATTCTAGGTTTGGGTCTCCTATTTCAAATGCTGATGTTGCAGCGTGAGGCCCATTTGCAAAAAGTTCCTGTCCCACTGGAGCTCTTTCGGTTCTAGCTAAAGATAACCCGATAGTATAATTGTTTATTGGAAAGTAATTTGCGCCAATCGATTGACTAAATGTTGAGAAATCTTTTGATAGAGTCGGGTAAAAAGTCTCATCAAATCCTGAAGTGTAGTTACTCACATCTGTTGATTGAAAATCTGATCTCAATCCAGCATTAAAAGAAAGCTTATCTTTAATTGCGTCATAGTCTTCTATTATATAAGTCGAAATAACGTCAGTTGCAGTAGGTGCTTGGTAAGCTTCTTCACCGATAGATTCGAATCTACTAGACTGAAATTGCACACCGAGTAAACCTTGAAGGCCATCAGCGATTGGCTTGTGATTAAATTCTAATCTTGTATCGCTAGCCTTGTTGGTAAAAACGGTACCGACTTCAGTACCTTCAAACTCAGTGTGTTTGTAATCAGAAATACTACTATTTAAGGAAATCGATCTTAAGAAACTTAGTGGCTTATCAAGATTACCCCTAAGCTCAAGTTTTGGCTGTCTCATATCAATAGATATATCTTCTTCTCCATTAGGAACTCCGTACACTGAATCCATATATGTTCCAGCGATTCCAATGAAACTCTTTCCGTCTATATATGAAGATCCTATTGAAACGTTTGAATTTTGAGTGTCACTAAAATTTAAGCGCCCCATGTTTGGAACTCTGTAATCATCAGATTTTCTAGCAGATGCTTCAACGTGAACTGCTACGTTATCAGAAACTGCAGCTGTTGTTTGAATTGCCGAAGATCTTTCTCTGCCGTTAGAGGAAGCTTTTAGTTGGAGTTCACCGTTCATCAAATAGTCAGGCAGCGCATCAGGTATCTTGTTGTCTAAGATATTTACAACCCCACCAACTGCAGTTGTTCCATATCGAAGTGCAGCTGGACCTCTAAGAATTTCGACTGATTCCGCACCAAGTAAATCAACGTTTACTGGATGATCAGGGCTTGTGCTCGAAACGTCATTAGTGCCCACGCCGTTTTCTAAGATTCTTACTCTGTCGCCCCCAAGACCGCGAATAACGGGACGACTTGCGGCTTGACCAAAAGCAGAAGCATTAACTCCTAATTCATCCTGCAGTGCCGATCCAAGTGATGTTGTATCTTTAAGGCGCAAAGCATCTTTGTTGATAGCTGCTACTGGTTTTGCATTGGTGGATAAGTCTTTTTTTGAGATTGTGGAGTTAACTTGAATTTCTTCCAAGATAGTACCAGTAGATGTTGCTGTCGGGGTAGCCGTTGGTTGTTGCGCATGAGTTAAGTTGCATGCTGCTAAAATTAGACAAACTAAAAAGTTGATGGAAAATTTTTTAAACATACAAGAACCCTTAAGGTAGATATAGTAAGTTTTTGGTATTTGTGCGGGTAGTATATGCAACTAAGTTGCGAAAAGCAATTTCATCTTTTCAATTAAAAAGCCCGCTAAGTGCGGGCCTTTTGGTAAAATTAGAAAATTAGCTATTTAACTAAGTTTCTAGAAATTACCCCATATATATTGGTTTGTGACTTCATGGTGGAACAAGACTTCCGAAGTTTTAACCATAGTTCCTAGTTCACGAGGGCATCTGTCTGCTGATGCAGTTTTCCTTTCGATGTATTTTTCTTTATTTTCTGCGCCAAGAATTTCACTGACAAATTCACTTTGCTTGCAGTAACGAATCGCATCGTAAATATTACCAGGCAAAAATCTAGTTCTAGTACGTCTAGTTTCTGAGGTAATTGTTTCTGTCATTGGTCCTTCAAGCCCAGTTTTTAGTATCGTAAAGAAGGTTAAATAAGGATTCGCATCAGGTGCAACAGTTCTTACTTCTACTCGAGCAGATTTTTCGTTTCCTAATGGGATTCTAATCATCGAAGTTCTGTCGACTGCGGATGATTTAATTTGGTTAGGTGCTTCGAAATGAGGATCTAGTCTTCTATACGCATTCACCGAAGGGTTCATTATTAAGCAAATATCATTTGCGCTATTTAATATCCTATCAACAAAATCCCATGCCGGTTTTGATAAATTATCTTCACCGTTTGCATCGTAGAAAATATTTTTTCCTTTTTGAGATATCGAAATATTAGTGTGCATTCCACTTCCATTAATTCCAGCAATAGGTTTTGGAAGGAAGCTTGCAGTCATCCCCATATTTGCAGCAATTTGTCTGGCAGTTAGTTTATATAACTGAACCATATCTGCTGCTAATAAAGCATCTGCATATGAGTAGTTAAGTTCGAATTGTGAAGGAGCAACTTCTGGATGGTCTTTTTCGTTCTCGAAACCAAGAGCACGTTGTGCTTCTGCAAGTTTATCAATAAATAATTTTAACGGATCATTTGGTAGCGAATGGTAGTAGCCACCACTTGAGCAAAGTTTAAATCCAGTTCGTGAACTGTAATTTTGTTCTGCATTTGTTCCTTCAAACAAAAACCCTTCAACCTCAACTGCGATGTTTGCAGTCATTCCTTTTGCAGCTAACTCTTCTGTGTAAGCTTTAAGTTGGCCACGCATATCAGAGCTGTAGAATTTTCCATCTTTGTCTTTTATTAACCCAAAAACCATCACCTTGCCTGGGCCAAAGACATCACTTGGAAGCCATCTAAAGGATCCCCAATCAATTTCAAGTCTTAAATCTGATTCGCTAACTACAGAAAATCCTCGAATAGAAGATCCGTCAAAAGTTAAATTGTCATAAGACTTCAACAAAAACTTTTTGTCGTAGTCTAACATGTGGAATCGTCCCTCAAGATCGCTAAAGCAAACCGTTACTGCTTTTAGCGCTTTGGTATCGTGTAAGTACTTAAGATATTCTTCTCTTAGGGCATCAGAGTTTCCTCTTTTGAGGTATTTCTCTTTTGCCGCTAGGTTTTTTTCCTCTAATGAGTCATAAGGTATTTCAAGGAAAGTTCTAAGGGGTGTTTGTTGGGACATAAAATTAATAATCCTAAATTTTGAATAAGAGTTTATGAGTTAATATTATATTAATTATGCATTGGGTAGAGTTAAATTTTCAACGATTTAATATAAATTTATTAATATTTATCATAAAATCTACAAATTTTAATATAACACCTTTTCGCAAATCAATTTAATAACAAATCCAGGGGGTTAGTTGATTCAAGAAGAAAAGTTCGAAACAGAAGCGGTATTTAAATTAGAAAACGATCAGATTGAGTTGTGGATTGCACCGACAGTTGGCGCTAATTTATACAAGATCTTCTTAAAAGATAGTAAACAATCAATTTTACGATCTCCTCAGTCCTTAGAGGACTTCAAGCAAAACTCAATTTACTACGGAATAC
>JBILET010000327.1:0-2737 GCA_044351935.1 Bdellovibrionota bacterium | reverse complement strand
AAAACAGACTCGTAGAATGAAACCCAATGATTCATTTTTCCTAATTCAACATTTCCAACCATGTGATCAATGATAATTAACCCAAGATCATTTTTAGGAATATTCCAGTCAAAATAATCCGAAGCGGGAAAAAATCCTGGCCAGAAGTCACCTTTGTATTTTGACCTATCAACGATTGAGTGAATAGTATCGCCATAAGTTTTTATAGCAGCTTGCCAAATGATTCCGTTTGCATCTTCGTATTTAGTTGGCTGTTGAACTGGTACAGCTCCATTTTTTACAGCTGTTGTATAATATGCGTTACAATCGGGAACCCTTAAAGCCATATCATGCACCGTTGTTCCGTGTAGGAAAACTTGAGTTGCTATTGGATTTGTCGTCCTCAGAGCAGATGTGATAATTAGGTTAATTTTATCTTGTCTTATTAGATAGCTTGCAGTGTCTTTACATCCATTTTCTGGACCTCTGTAACTAATAGGTTGAAAACCCATAGTGTAACAAAGATAGTAAGCTGTTTGTTTTGCGTTCTCACAATAAATTTCTACGAAATCTATTGCTTCAATTGCTAAAGGATCGTTCATGATAATCCTATTAATAAAAATTAAATCGGATCTATTTTATCCCTACTAGACTATCTATGGAAGTAAAATCTCTTTGTTTAATAACTCATTAAAGTATTAAACGAATCAGCTAATTTACTTTTGGCTAAGAAATTTTGCTCAAGAGTAGTTGCAAATGGTACAGGAGTATCTAAGCTTCCAACGCGTATAATTGGTGCATCTAAGTGCTCAAAAAGGTGTTGGGCAATATAAGAGCTAATTTCTCCTCCAATTCCACCAAACAACGTATCTTCGTGTAAAACTAGTACTCTTCCAGTTTTAATTACCGATTTATTAATTGTCTGGTAATCAATCGGAAGTAACGTTCTTAAATCAACTATTTCGATGGAAATATTTGGATTTAGTTCAGCAAGATTTCGTGCCCAATGTACTCCCATTCCGTATGTAATAATTGAGCAGTCCTCACCTTGTTTATCAATTAATGCTTTCCCAATTTCGACTGTATAATCATCATCGGGAATATCTTCAGAGATGCTTCGATAGAGTAGTTTATGCTCAAAAAATATTACTGGATTAGGATCTGTAAAAGATGAAATTAGAAGTCCTTTTGCATCATATGGAGTTGCTGGATAAACAACTTTAAGACCGGGAACATGAGTAAACCAGGCTTCATTTGATTGAGAATGAAATGGCCCCGCGCCAGATCCGGCACCAGTTGGCATACGAACAACTACATCGGCATTTTGTCCCCAACGATAATGAATTTTGGCAAAATTATTTACAATCTGGTTAAAGCCACTACTTGCAAAGTCTGCAAACTGCATTTCAACCATAGATTTAAATTTCATCACAGACAGACCAAGAGCAGCCCCAAGTATTGCTGACTCACATAATGGAGTATTTCTTACTCGCTCACTGCCGTACTGCTCTAAGAATCCTTCGGTAACTTTAAAAACTCCTCCATAATCAGCGATGTCTTGTCCCATAAGTACAAGCTGAGGAAATCGTTTCATTGAAGCGTGAAGGCCATCGGATATAGCATCGATAAATCTTTTTTTAGAAGTCTTTGTTTTATCTTTTGGTTTTATTTCTTGATATGTATTTTCTTTGTATACGTCTGCTAACTCAATTGAATCATTTGCTATTGGCTCTGGTTCAGAAAGACCTACCTCTAGGCTTGAATCAATCAAAGTGCTTAATTCAAGTTTAATTTTATCAATTTCTTTTTGAGTCAAAATTTTATCGGCTAATAACCTTTTTTCGCATAGCAAAATTGGATCTTTTTTACCCCACTCTTCGAATAGCTTTTTTGGCACATATTTTGTGCCTGAAGCTTCTTCGTGTCCTCGCATCCGGAAAGTTTCGCATTCAATTAAAACTGGTCTTGGATTTTTTCTAATTGATTTTGCAAATTCGCTAACAGTTTGGTGTACTTTGAAAATATCATTTCCATCAATTGTAACTCCCTCCATTCCGTAACCAATCGCTCTGTCCGATAGTTTTTTGCATTTATATTGTTGGCTTGATGCCGTAGATAATCCATACCCATTATTTTCTATTATAAAAATTACCGGTAAATTCCAAACCGAAGAAACGTTTAGCGCTTCATGAAAATCACCTTCGCTTGTGCCTCCTTCACCTGTAAATGCGAGTGCAACTTTATTTTTGTTTAGTAATTTGTAAGCAAGGCCTATACCATCTGCTAAGCATAGTTGTGGCCCAAGATGGGAAATCATTCCCACTATATGGTGTTCATTTGTTCCGAAATGAAAAGACCGTTCTCGCCCCTTTGAGAATCCAGAAGTTTTTCCTTGTAGCTGACAAAATAATTTATCCAGTGGTACGTTTCTTGTTGTGAATACTCCAAGATTTCTGTGAAGTGGTAAAATGTATTCATCGTTATCTAACGCTAAGGTTGCTCCTACGGAAATAGCTTCCTGACCAATCCCAGAGAACCACTTTGAAATTTTTCCTTGCCGCAGTAGTAGCAGCATTTTCTCTTCGAATAGGCGAGGAAGTATTAAAGAACGGTACAGTTTAACTAGAAAATCTTTAGAATATTTCATCAACCGCAATTATGCAGCGATGGGGTCTGATGTAACAAGTTGCTTAAATGTAGCTGTTTTGTGAGTTAGTTCACTACTTCTGTTGGCTATTGCATACAGAATTTCTTCGGT
>JBILET010000125.1:0-4965 GCA_044351935.1 Bdellovibrionota bacterium | reverse complement strand
AATCGACAGATATGCTAATCGTCCAGCATTAAATCCCTTATTTGTAGCATCATTATACGTCCAGAATGGAAAGTATGTGCCAAACCAGCTATACTTTTCCTTCAACAAAATTATAGAAATAGTTAAAACTGCTAGAATTAATAATTTTATATAAATTTGATGATTTGATAGCAAAAAAAAAGTTATTAAGAGGCACGTTGCTATAATTGTTGCATGATAACCACCAAGAATTGGAATCGTCACAAATGTCACGATTGATTTAAAACTTAACGCCTTTTTGGGGTTTATTTGTGACTCTGCTAAAATATTGAATAGCAAGTAACACAATAAGGGGAGCCCTAAAAGATAAGCCCTAGATCCAAAAAAACCAGTTGTGAAGTAATTGCCGTATGCATCCGAAAATACATTTGCCGTAGACAAATCGCAACCGAAAATATTAGAAAAATTCGTCAATGAACAGTTGGGCTGGAATAGATTCGAAAGCGAGAAAATGCTTCCGCTGAAAATAACAAGTAACCAACAAAGTTGGTAGGCTTTTTTATTATTAATTAATAGCCTAAAGTATCCAGATAGGCATATTAGAATAATGATTAAAAAGTAAGTAGTTGAAAAATATAATGCCAATGGTAAAGATAGACCTATCTGTCTAAATATAGCAGACAAAAAATCAACGCTTGCATGATATTGAAGAGGAGCGTCTGCTAGTAAAAAATTGTCAGTAAAGAAATGGCCACGCGCTACTGCGTTTTCGATTATTCCTGTGTGCAATGGTAAATCTACTGCGATGTGCCAGCCATCTGATACCCAAGCACCGTCATTATCAAAGCGTAAATAGGCGTTACTAAATAAAGTGCAACTAAGTAAAAATAAAATACAACAGGGTAACGCATGCCAACTTAAATCGACTTTGAATTTGCGGCATCTAAAAAGAATTACTGCATGTAAAATAATAAATAAAATGGTAGCCCCAGTTAAGGAGAAATAGCCTGTAAAGAGTACTACCAAAAGCCCTGTAAAAAGCACAAAAAGTTCATTTTTATAGTTTAAGATAAATTTATTCATTTACTATTTATAAACTGGTCTAGGTATTGGACTAGATTCTTCGCGATGATTTTATGACCATTTTCGTCTGGGTGCATTTCCTGACAACGACCCTTTAGTGTTTGCCAATTACCTTTGCTTTCGTCTAGGAATATTGAGTGATAGTCAATTTCATCGAAACCTAGATCTTTATTCAAATTTTTGATCAATCCATAGGATTCGTTAGCCCACGAGGGGTATGTTGTTATTGTGCTACTTAATTCGGGAAAGATGAGCACTATAACCTTAAAGTCATACTTTTTAGACATATCCCTTAGATCTTTGAGTGCTTTTTGTACATTTGCTGATTGATTATTAAAAGCTGTATCAGAGGAGGTATTTTCGTATTTGCGCGATTCTTTTTTTAGTAATAACAGTTGTAAAATATAACTTTGTCGCCATAGGCTATTCCAAATTTTATTTGCACCAGAAAAATTGCTGGAATCAGAGAAAATCTTCCACTCTAAAGAGCGATTTGGGAAAATATCATTTAGGCAATATCCTAGGACAACAATGCTTGGCTTAATTGGTAAACCGTCTCGCTTAAAGCGACTAATTTCTTGCATTGTATCATAGCCTGGCACAGCAAGATTTAAAACATTATATCCTTTGTTAGCAACATTATTTTCCAATATGCCTGCAAATGTTAGGGGATCATCTAATTTTTCATCAGGTGTACAATACCCAAATGAAATGCTGTCACCTAGAATGATAATTGATTTATTTTCAGACGCTAATGAGTTGTTTTGTCTAATATCATAGTGATTGTCTATGTCAGTTGTGATAGGTACCCATCTGATATTGGGGTCGCTATCTAATTTAAATTGGGCATATTTTGTATTGATTCGTATTTGACCAATTGGCTCGTCGATAATCAACCGTGTTGAGATCTCGGCAAATATCGTCCCTATAGAGATACCTAAACATATTAAAAGTAGTTTAAAAAGCCTGTCCATTAAATTAGTTATTTATGTTACCCAGTGAATAGAATTGATTCTCGTTAAAACTGATGATATCCCTACATCCTGGGAAGTTTAAATCAGGCCCACAACTATTAATTGTATTATATATCTCAGCACAGAATATAAATGATATTAATAGCAATGCTGCCGCAAAAGTGTAAATAAATTTTATATGAAAGATTCTTACCCGTATTAACGAAGTTATACTCACTATTAGAAATGTATTAAAAAAGATTGCATAGTATGGGACCTCGGCATTGCCGTATCTAAAACTAAATATATAACTTGTTGCAAGTATTAGTATAATTTGGGTTAAGTATATTAAACGTTTGTGGTTGTGCGTGGATAATGTCAGGTTGATTATCAATATGAATAGGCAGGCTTTTAGAAGCCATCCATTAACCGTAAATGAATTAAGTAAATTTGATGTGGTAAATTTAAAAAAAGACACATTTCTATCAATATTAAAATAGAATCTGCTCGACCAGCTGGTAATGTTAACTATTGGTAATAAATGTAGCCCCAAATTAAGAGGATTTATTAGTGCAAATGGGAGGGTATATCCAATTAGCATGGAAGAGGAATCTAATATCGTGAAGCTCCGAGTTGTTGAGCGGAATATTAGTAGTGCTATATATAGTGCTGGAATAATTAAAAAAAGTACCAGATCAAAATTTGATTTATTAAGGACAATAACATTAATAATCGAGTTCAAAATTATAGCAAATCCAAAAATAATAAGTGCTGCGTGTTTTTTTGAAATTCTATCCGTACACAATACTGGTCTAGCAGGCGTGTTTATACTTTGATTTAAGACAAGATATAACCATAAAAATATAAATAAAAATAATGCCTGTATTTTGGTCATAAGCCCAAGTATCCCGACAAGTCCAGCAAAAAAAAGAAAAATAAAACGCTTAGGGCCAGTTTTATATTTAAAGGATGATTTGAATAGAATTAAGGATAGTATTGTAAGAAGAATACAAAGTGGCTCAGTCCTGATAATTAAACTGGGTAATATAAAACCAGGTGATGTAATAATAAATGTTAGCAAACTGTAATATAACAGCTTTGAGCTTTGTTTAATTCGATTTATATCTAAAAACTTAATAAGTAAAAGAATAGATAATCCAACGCATAATGAATTAAACTTACGGCCTACTACAACCGCAGAAAAAAACAGCTCTTGTGTTTGTTTACCCAAGTTGGGTGCCCAATAGACTGAAATGTTAGAATCAAAAAAATTAAGGAACTTAAACCAATTTGCTAAAGCAGCTATAAGTGGTGTACCGGGATGATCAAAATATGTTATGGGATAACCTGCATTATATCTGAGTGCTTGAGTAGTTAATGTTGCATCTTGATCGGGCGTGGCTGTGTAAAGATGATATACTCCAAAGTAGTAGTGCCAACCCCAAAGCGCTAGGATAATTATTAGTGGTACTTCGATAGATCTTATTTTTAACAGGTAATTTTTCACTACTTTGTTCTGTAATAAGGAGAGAAGACTGAAACAGCAAACATAGGTCGAGCCGAATCGTAGAGTTCAGGAAAAAAAGAAAGAATATTTTTTATATCATCAGGCCTATGGGCAATAATTTTATAGTCTCTGCCATCGGATGTATAGTAATACTGCGATTCACAATCGCCATCGGGTTTATAGATTGGTAATTTCTCTATGAACTCGGGGACTAGACCAGGTATCCAGTTTGCGGTACTAGGACCATAACATGATTTATATCCTGCATAGCCATCCATTATCGGATATTTACCGTATTTAATCTTATATTTTTCTACAGCTTGGCTTAATTCTTTAAGATCATTTACAACGCGATAATTCGGATTTTTTGTGTACTTATGTCTGAGGTAAGCAAGATTATACGGGGCAAAAAGAAGGGTAAATAATACAAACCCAAGTATTAATATACATGACTCAAATAATAGCTTACGCATTCAATGATTTTATTAAGATGTTATAGGTATATATTTCTGATATTGTATCTAGGTTTTATCTGTTTGTAAGTATAGAAAGATGCGTATTATCGCTAATTTTGTGATTTTTATCTTTGCGATTCTGTTTGTAATTTATTATGCAGCCGTCTATGTTGATCCTTGGTTTTTTAAACCTACATTCAATTTATTCGCTTCGATATGCGCGGTAGTTTTACTTATCCTAGTCAGCCCAATAATTGCAAAGCTTAGGCAACTGGCAATTTACCTTATCATAACTTTATTGGTGCTTTTTGGGGCGTTATTTCTTCTAGACGTGGGCGCGAGATTTTTTACCCCCAGCTGGCCTGCATATGCATTACATGGTGTGCAACCAAAGGAAGGGGCAAATGCCTGGGGGCGAATAGTAAAATACTACCCTGATGCGTTGGGTTTTAATACTTGGGGACAAAGGGATGTTAATCACAACATTAGTCCCAGTGAAAAAAAGCGTATCTTATTTATAGGGGATTCTTTTCTTGAAGAAAGTTCAATCACACCAATATCGTCTTTAGTGCAAAAGCAAATAGGGGATAATTTTGAAACTATAAACTTAGGAGTAAGCGCTACAGATCCAATGGATTATTACTGGAGGTTTCGCAATGTTGGGCAAAAATTATTGCCTACTAAAATTATTATATTTTTTTATGAGGGGAATGATTATCTAAACTATCGAACCACAAACACGATTGATAAAATATCCACGGCGGCCCCATATCCTTCCTTGCTTGGATTAATTACTCCTTATTTTAACCATTACCTATCGGGAGCCAAAAATCCATCCTCGCACGCATGGCTTGGTGGTAGAAACCTTGCTGAGGCAGAGGAGCGAATGCTTCAAAGTATCAAACAAGCAAGTTACGATGACTTTAAAAAAATGCTTCATCAAATTTCTGGGTATCATGAACAGATGCAAGTGCAGCTTGAGCAAAAT
>JBILET010000124.1:0-4979 GCA_044351935.1 Bdellovibrionota bacterium | reverse complement strand
TCTACTTAATCCTTTAGTTGTGTCGTTTTTTGAAGAGTTCTAATCAGAATCATTTCTAATCAGTTGCCCTTCATGATTACGACTTTAAGGTAGAACTTGAGGTTAGTTGTCACGGATTTGTAATAAGTGTGTAATAGGTATGTAAAATAGTAGGTGAAAAACCAAAAAATTTAATAAAACTAATAATATCAAATAGTTAGAGACTGCAAAAAAGGTAAAAAATTATGAGTGAGCGATTAATTTTTTGTTCAAAATTTCAAAAAGAGCTACCCGGATTAGACAAACCCCCATTTTCGGGCGACATGGGAAAGCAGATTTTTGATAAAGTTTCGGCCCAAGCTTGGAAGCTTTGGAAAGAAGATATGCAAATTAAGGTGTTAAATGAGTACCGATTAAATATGTCTGATAAAAATGACTATCAAAAATTAGTTGAACAAATGTTACTGTTTCTTAACTTAAAAGAAGGTGGTCAAGTAGTTGAAGTTGAAAATGCCGATCGAGGACGTAAAGAATAAATGCGCGTAGCTATCCTTGGAGCAGGTTCACTTGGTAGTGCATTTGCGCGACACCTAGTGATGTCGCAAATAATTGATCCTGAAGAATTGTTTCTATCTGTAAGATCTGAGCAAAGGGCAAAATCATTGAAATTTGATTTTCCTCGCGCAAGAGTAATCATAGGAGTAGATCCAGAATTTATCCCGGATGTTTTAGTAATTTCGGTTAAACCTCAGGATTTTGTTAAGGCCTCACAAGACGTTATTCCTTGGCTTTCTTACAATCCACTAATTATATCTATGATGGGCGGAATTACTCATTTTGAACTGGATCATAGATTATCACCGTGCAAAAGAATTATACGAACCATGCCAAATTTGCCCTGTATTGTTGGCGAGGGGACGGTTGGATATTTTATTCCTGAGTCAGTTGATAAAGAAGATTTTGGACTCTTCCAGATGTTATTTGAAACAACAGGATTATTGGTTCCTGTAAAAAATGAAAATTTACTTGATGCTATTACAGCACTTTCTGGATCTGGCCCAGGATACTTAGCGTTCCTATATCAAAAACTTTTGTCGTCTACTCAAGACATGGGTTTTGATGAGCAAACCTCTGATTTAGTTTTAAGGCATACTCTTCAAGGGTTTCTAGCGCTTTTAAATCACGGACTTTCGGCAAAAGAAATAGAACAGCTAGTTACTTCTAAAGGCGGGACAACACATGCTGCAATAGAAGTGCTGAAGGCTAGAAAAGTTCCCAAAAATATCGCCGAAGCAATTGAAGCTGCTGCTGTTAGAGCTAAAGAACTTGCTACTCCCAAAGAATAGGCCTGTGTAACTATCTAAAATTATTTAGTTTTTTGGCGCTTAAAATTAATCCTTAAGGTAAATGTGTGCTTTCCCGATAGTTTCTTTTGTAGGGAACGAGTGTCGTCTTTAGATTCTTGGGGAGAAGGGACTAAAGACACTTGATGTAACGAGGTTTAAAGGAGAGTACACAAACCATGAACGGTAAAAATGCCCACAATACGTACCAGTCGGTTCAAGTAACTACTACTGACAAAGGTCGACTTTTATTAATGATGTACGAAGGAGCAATCAAATTCCTTCGACAAGCAAAAGCTGGTTTGGAAGAAAACGACATAGCTAAATTTTGTCGATTCTTAAGCAAAGGGCAAGCAATTATTGCTGAATTAATGAACACTCTTGATTTCGAAAAAGGCGGAACAATCGCCCGTGACCTAGATAGATTATACGACTTTATGTTGTTCTATTTAACTGAAGCGAATCTTTATCGTGATGCAAAGCGTATCAATAAGACAATTAGTCTTATCGAAACAATTTACGCAGCTTATAAAGATATCATCGAAGGCAACAAAAATGCTCAAATGCCTGCAACTCCTGTTAAAGAGGATTCGGCATCAGCATCTGAACCTGCTAAGAGAATTCAGATTTCTTTATAATAAGAAGGTTTTGAAAGAGTTACGACTTCCGCTGTTGGAGTGGATTCGCCTTTCATGGCAGTGCAAAGACAGTTTTTTCTGTTCATTCTTTGAAGAATGTCATAGTTAACACATCCCTTACATCCTTCCCAGAATTGCTCGTCTGAAGTTATGTCTGCAAAACTAACAGCTTTATAACCTAGTTCCTGATTTAACTTCATTACAGCAGCACTTGTTGTGATAGTGATAGGAGTAGCGTTTGGGTAAAGTTTTTTGCCAAGTCTATATGCTTCGATTTTAATATCTCGAGACAAGCCACAACCACGGAATTCATGAGCTACAACAAGTGCAGAGTTAGCAAAATAAGCGCCATTATCGTAACCAGCAACATAACAGAATCCAGCAAGCTTACCTGAATCAGAGATAGCTATTACTGCTTGTCCAGCACGAATCTTTTGAGAGATCTCGCTAACAGTACGTTTACCACGCCCTGTTCCACGCTCTTTGGCCGAAAGCGCAATTAGTTCAATTATCTCATTAACGTACGACAGGTGCTTGGTCGTCGCCAAAGTGACGGATATATCCGATTGGTTTGCTAGTGCAGATGGTAGAATTTTAAGAGCTGCTTTCATTTATGTGACTAGATAAGTGTAACAAAACCATCTAGATAAGTAAGACTTCACAGTAAAGCTTTCGTTTTATGGTTAACAAATCTAAACAAAAATGTTAAATTTTGAACAAATTTATGCAATCAATATCTAAAATAGTAAGAAAATTCATCTCGGATAACCAAAGTATCGCTGATTGTGCCCAGCGGGGGCTGATTAACTATTCGGCGCTAGCAAGACTAATTTGCTCCCAAAGTGGTATTCGAAAGGTTGATGCAGTGCTCATGGCTTGTAGAAGGCAAGTTAAAAGAAGGCCAAAAAGAGCAAGTAAAGACGAAGCGATTTTGCAGATAATGAAGCGTGCCAGTATCAATATGCAAACAAAAATGGCAGTGGTAATTATCGAAAAGCCTAGAAATTTTGAAAAAATATTCGAAATACAATCTTTAGTGAACGAAGAAGGAGGCTCTTTTTCAATAATTGAAGGTGAAGATGTAGTGACACTTATTTTATCAGATGATTGGCTAAGCGAAGTAAGAGTCGCATTTAAAGGAAGAATTTTACGAATTAGCGAAGACTTAGTTCGGGTTCATATGCGTTTTTCGAGGAAAATCGAAACTGTCCCAGGAGTTATCGCTTTCGTTTATCGATTATTAGCCGAATATAACATCAACGTACTAGAGGAAATGAGCTGTTGGACAGATTTGATGGTGATGATAGAAGAAAAAGATATGCAAGCAGTAGCCGATGCTCTGCGTGTATTTCAATAGAGATGTTAATTTATTAGATAATTAAAAACTTGGGCTATTTTTACTATCAGCTGACTTTTCAATCATTGGCATAATATCGCATGCAAGTGTTACAGGCATTGATTTTGAGTACACTAGTTTTCCACCATTTAGTAAACACCACGTACAAATTTTAAAATCAGGACTTTCAGTTCTAGTTTGTCCGGGTTGAACATATTTCTCACATTCAGTGACGATGTCTTGCACAGATTTTGAAATCGAAGAGACAGTATTGGAAGTTTTTGGGGCTGTGCCTATCTTTTGTGCCAGCAATAAATCACTAGTTCCGAAGCAAGCAGTAGCAGCAAGTATAAGTGTTAAAATTTTCATGTATTATATCCCCAACATTTCAATAGATTTCTGTTTGAAACCAAATCGTCACTTAATATTAATTACTTAAGCGATCAGCTAAAGAAATTTCGCAAAAAAAGTATGGAATTCGCCAAAACTTCGCAAAAGAAATCGATAATAAAGGAAAAGAGATAGGGAAAGATAAGAGGATAGAAAAAATATGGAGCTGAAGGGGATCGAACCCTTGACCCCTGGCTTGCAAAGCCAGTGCTCTCCCAGCTGAGCTACAACCCCATAATCTGGACAAAACCACAAAAACCCAAAGCACCCGTTTGCCAACCGTTTGCCGGAGGCAAACTCCCCAAAGGGACAATACAGAGGCAAAGTTCCCGAAGGGAAAAAGCCCGTTTGCCGGAGGCAAACTCCCCAAAGGGAAGAAGCTGGTGGGCCGAGGAAGACTTGAACTTCCGACCTCACGCTTATCAGGCGTGTACTCTAACCAGCTGAGCTACCGGCCCACAAAGAGTCTAACCAAAACAACCTAAGGCTGTGCAGGATACTCAAAATGGTAGGGTGCTGTCAATTAAGGCACCCATTTTATGCACTTTTTACTTGTCAAATATGTACTCACGGCCTAAATAATATAGGAAAGGCACGTTTACATCGTACCCATGACAACAGTCTTATTACTGAATGCGAGCTATGACCCGATAAAGGTAATCTCTTGGCAGAGAGCCATTACCATGTTTTTTCTGGGAAAAGTCGAAGTAATTGAAGAATACGACCATGATATTCGATCGGTGTCGTTTGCAGTTAAAGCCCCAGCTGTTGTTAGGCTTCTAAAATACGCAAAATTAGGCAAACGGACTCCGCCGCTTTCTCGGACAAATATTTTGGCCCGCGATGCCTTCGAATGTCAGTACTGTGGTCTAGAATTATCCAGTAAAGAAGCGACCTTAGACCATGTAGTTCCACGAAGTCAGGGAGGTAAGACTTCCTGGACGAATATGGTATGCTGTTGCTCGCCTTGCAACCGTAAAAAAGGTGGTAGAACACCCAAAGAAGCAAGAATGATTTTACGTAAGGAACCTGTGCAACCTGATTGGTTGCCGGTGTTGAATATTCGATTTGATGGACGCATCCCAGAAAGCTGGCAAATTTTTCTTAACGTTGGACCAGACAGTCACTAGACTGACTGGCATAGCTGCGCGCGATGAAATTCTAAAAATCAAATCAGCTCTTACGGAAAATGCCAAGCTTTATCTTGTCGGTGGAGTTGTCCGAGACGTTATATCGCAAATAGATACTGAGGATATTGATTTAACTACGGATCTGGAAGCTTACGATGTTGCA
>JBILET010000123.1:0-4984 GCA_044351935.1 Bdellovibrionota bacterium | reverse complement strand
ATCAAAGCATTGTTTGACTGAAAATCTTAAACGAATATTCTTAAAATAATGTGAATCAAGAGAACGCTTAGTAGAAAAAGAGATAAAAGAGTTAGTCGCAGGAATGAACTCTTTATTGACTCTACCTAATAGTATTGAAAATCTAATTAAGAGTTTAGACTCAGAAAATCCAGATTATTCAACAATTGCAGAAATAATAGAAGCTGATATCGGACTAAGTGCCAAAGTTCTACAGATCATGAACTCAGATTATTTTGGCAAAGGTGGTGGCTATACAGACATAGTTCAAGCTGTAAGACACTTGGGAATTACAAACTTAAAAATGTTAGTTACGATTCCTGATTTGTTTAGCGCATATGATCTTAAAACAAAAGGTCTACACTTTGCGCAAACCACATATCACAGTAATCGAGTAGCAAAAACAGCAAGCCTTATTGCGAAACTTGAAGGCTTAAATCCGACCGAACAACGCAGGGCTTATACAGCAGGTATGATGCATGAAATCGGTCGGCCTTGTATTAGTTACAAGATTGCCTGACAAATACAAAGAAGTAGTTAAATTAATTGAATCTGACAATTTAACGCACTTTGAAGCGGAAAGAATTGTTTTTGGTTCCAGTCACACCGAGATAGGTTCTTATTTATTAGCATTGTGGGGGATTGATGATTCAATTGTTGAGGCCGTAGCTTATCAAAACGAACCCAGCAAACTAAGTGGCCCATCATCAAATTTACTTTACATACTTCATGCGGCAAATGCCCTTGAAGATGAAATAAGACCTGTAAATATCGACGAGACAAAAGTTACTTTGGATGAGGAGTTTATGAGAGCAGTTCAAAAGTGGGAAGACGTACAGGATTGGAGGAAAGAATCTAGAGGGGTATCTGAACAATGAATAATGAATCTCAAAATATACTTCAACAGCAAGTCGAAGAACTCAAAGGGGAACTTGCAAACGAAAAGAACAGGTTGAGTTACCTCACAGGTTATTTTAATCAACTAATTGAATCAATTGCTGCTGGAGTAATCATTGCCGATGAAGATTTATTCATTACGGATTGTAATAGTGCCGCTGCTAATATCTTATTACTTGAGAAAAATAAATTAGAAGGAAATCCACTTTTAGAAATTATTTCTATTAAAGATAACTCAACAAATGAAGTGGATATTTTATCACTGGATCGTCTTCAGAAGGAAATAAATCTTAAGACTAGCTCGTCAGATCGCAAGGTGCCTTTATTGGTAACAACTTCACTTCTACGTTATGCCGGAGGCGCTACACAAGGAGTAATTTGTATTATTCAAGATCTTTCCGAACGCAAACAACTAGAAGATAGACTTTTACAAGCAAGAAAACTTGAATCAGTCGGCCAACTTGCTGCTGGAGTAGCACATGAAATCAATACTCCAATTCAATATGTTCGAGACAACATGATTTTTCTGAGGAAAGAATTCGACGGTATTAAGTCGCTTTTAGAAGAAATAAGCCATGCTTTGGAATCAGGACAAGGAATCGAACAGAGCTTATCAACTCGATTAAAAGATATACAAAATAAAATCGACTTAAACTATTTATTGTCCGAGATCCCTCTTGCAATTGAACAAACTTTAGAGGGAAGCAATACAGTCGCAAAAATTGTTAATTCAATGAAAGAGTTCTCGCATCCAGGAACCGATCATAAAATTTTTATAAATATAAACGATGCAATTCAAAGTACCCTTACTGTCAGTAAGAATGAGTGGAAATATATTGCTGATGTTGAATTATCCTTGAGCGAGCCAGCACCTAGGGTAAATTGTTTTCCTGCAGAGTTAAATCAAGCATTTTTGAACATAATTGTTAATTCTGCTCATGCAATTGGCGATAAGGTAAGGTCTGCTGAGAATTCTGGTAAGTTTAGTGGGAATAAAGGAAAAATTCATATCTCAACCGAAGTTGTCAATCAAAACGTTATAATTAAAATTAAAGATACAGGTTGTGGAATCCCAGTAGATATTCAACACAAAATATTTGACCCATTCTTTACAACAAAAGAAGTAGGTAAGGGTACAGGACAGGGTCTTTCGCTTGCTCATTCAATAATAGTTGAAAAACACAATGGAAAAATCTATTTCGAATCAATTCAAGGCGAGGGCACCACTTTTATAATTGAATTACCTTTAGAATAATTATGCAACAATTCGACACTATTCCAACTATATTTCTAGTGGATGATGACGATAATTTGCGCGAGAGTATCAAAAGGAATTTACGTCATGAGCCCTATAATTTGATTGCAGTTGATTCTCCTGCAGCGTGTTTAGAACTTATGTCTGCAATTAAACCACACGTAATAATATCGGATCTTTTTATGCCTGATATTAATGGGTCTCAACTGTTGGCTCATTTTAAAGATAATTATCCAGATGTAGTTAGAATAATGATTAGTGGTAATTTTAACTTAAATAATGTCCTTGATGCCGTAAATAGTTGCAATGTTTTTAGATGTATAGAAAAACCGTGTCAATTTACTGGGTTGGCGTTGGCAATACGTGAAGCCTTAAAGTATTATCAGTTGATTGCTCAATCCCGTGAATTGGTGCGTAAAGTTAAAAAACAAGCCGAGTTATTAGGTGAAACTAATGTTACGCTAAATTCTGACTATGACCTGTCTGGATTGATAGATGAAGCTCTAAAAGAAGTTAATAGTATTGATACAGCATTATTGAAGTATCTAGAAAAATAGAATCATTTAAAAATCGGTGACTTCGGATATGCCAAGTTCCTCAAGGGCTTTTTGTCTTGCTAGTTGTTCATCGTCTTGGGGTGATTCAGAATTTTCCAAGGAAGGTATGTTTAGTTCTAAATCAGCTAATGGATCTAAAAGATCTGATTCGAAATCAGATGTTTTATTTGGAGTCGCGATTTTTTCTTGCGAATCTGCAGGAGTATTCTTTAAAGATTCCTCTATTTCGCGTAGCTTCTCTTCAATTGGTGCATCTTCTATGGCTTTGTCAACAGCCTCCCTTCCTTTTTCGTCTGCATGAACAAGATCGTTATACTGCTGTTCAGCTTTAGCACGAGCCAGAAGATTATTTAATGCGTCTTCATATTCTAGCATCGATTTTGACTCGATCGGGTGTAGGGCACTTTCGGCAATTTTTAGGATTTCTGCATGAATAGTTGTTACTTGGTCTAGTAAAATGAGTTTAGCAGCTTCGATATCGATATTTTTTAAAGCTTGTTTTTGTTTTTCTATAATTCTATTTGCTGCTTCGATAGACTGATCAATCTTATCTTTATTGGATTTGAGGGCTTGAAAATCTTCTTCTGAAATACGTGTTTTTATAATACTTAATGCCGAATCATGATCACCTTTGCTCAGGTAGTCAGTAATTTGCTCTGTTTTGCTTGTGTAATCTTGTTCAACCTTGCTGTAGTACTCGTGAAACTCTTGTTGTTTCTGATTTAATTCTTTTATAAGTTTTAGATTATTTTCTAAGTCTTTGGAAATCTTGGCAGCAAGTTCTTGTTTTTCTTTTTCAATATCGTCTTCAAATCGTCCGCGAGTACCTACCATACCAGCACATAAAATTAAGGCTGATGGATCTATGCCAGAGCTTGTTGGTGTGTTCTTTGTTATTGAATTAAGTAAATCTTCCATTGGGACATCAGGTTTTTGCCCTGCTCCAGAAACAAACCCAAACGAAAGTGCAGAAAACGCGACTAAACCAGACAACTTCAAATCCATGCGCTAATTATATAAGAAATTACCCGCTAATCAAAAAAATTACCACTCTACAGGAGGCTTTTGATAGATATCAGATAAAATAGATTCTTCATCTGTCTGCGGTTGGTAGTCATAAACCCATGAAGCATGTTTAGGTAAAGACATCAGAATTGATTCGATTCGCCCACCAGTTTTTAATCCAAATAATGTCCCTCGATCATAGACAAGATTGAATTCAACGTATCTTCCTCGTCTTATTGCTTGAAAGTTTTTTTGTTGTTCCGTAAATGAAAGGCTTTTTGTTTTTTCTACAATTGGAATATACAGCGAGTTAAAACTATGACCTACTGCAAATGCAAATTTGGAAAATTTTTCAAGAGACTCTTCGTTTGAATCATCTTTTCCAAGATAATCAAAAAATATCCCTCCAATCCCGCGAGATTCGTTACGATGAGTAATGCGAAAGTATGAATCACATTCAGATTTGAATTTTGGATAATATGATAAATCATATTCATCACAAACTTGTTTTAATCTTGCATGAAACATCTTAAAAATTTCTAGATTATAAGTATAAGGAGTTAGATCAATTCCTCCACCAAACCATTTCCTGTCATCAACTTCTAGGTATCTAATATTTGCATGAATAGTTGGGATTTGAGGTGAATGAGGATGAATTACTAAAGAAGTTCCAGTTGCATAAAATGGTAAAGCCTCATTTTTACCAATCAAAGTTTTGCACATTTCAGCTGGAAGTGTTCCATATACTTCAGAAAAATTTACTCCTCCTTTTTCAAAGACGGCTCCGTCGCTGATTACTTTAGTGATTCCTCCGCCAGCATCTGATTGTCCATGAGCATCGACTCTGCTCCATGTGTCGGTAATAAATGTTTTGTGATTGTCTTGTTGTTCAAGAGCAGCGCAGATATTAGTTTGCATTAACTGCAATTCAAAAACAGCTTTTGTTCGCATTTGGTTGTTTTTATCCATAAATTAGGTCGTAATTATCGTCTGCTATTGTAGATTTCTATCAAACCCATTGTATACTTGCCTTCGGAAAAAAACGATGAATAACCAAACAAAATACGGCTGTAAAGTTAACAATGATTCTATTGGTGTTTTAATATCCAATCTGGGTTCCCCCGAGGCGCCAACTAAACAGGCTCTAAGACCATATTTAAAGCAATTTTTATCCGACAGAAGAGTAATTGAAGTTAACCCGATACTTTGGTGGTTTATTCTTAATGTAATTGTTTTAAACACAAGGCCCGCT
>JBILET010000122.1:0-5017 GCA_044351935.1 Bdellovibrionota bacterium | reverse complement strand
ACTCCGAATAAATTTCCTACGGTTTAGTTTTTTTATCGCAATGAGTTTAGTGGGTAAAAAATAAACCATCTGCTCTTCGATAATGACTCTGCGAACCTCCGTGTCCCTCGGCGGTAAAACAATTAATTCCTGCAACTCTTACAACCCAGTACTAATCAAAGTAGATAAATCTACCGATTTATAACTCGATGGTTTGCGCACTTTTCCAGTTGCATCTTTTCCAACAGCAAACATTGAATTTTGATATTGGATAATAAAAACTTTTTCTACTTCTTTTGGCCATGTTACAGATTGATTGCAGTGCCATAAATCCGGTGCAAGTTCTCCTAAATCAGCAAATTTAGAGTCCACTTTTACAAATTTTTCTAAATTATTATCACACACCATATCAAATGCTTTATCCAGCGGGATCCCAAATGTGACTGAATTCCAAAACATCGTATAGGCTACGTCAGCTAAGCCATCTATCATCTCGAGCTTATTGGGAGTATCAGCATGGCATTTATATTTCAGCGCGTTAGCATCAGTGATTTGATTACCATCAAATGAAGGGGTCACTCCTAAGCCTTTTATGACGTATTCTAATGTTTCGGACAAAAGAAGCTGTGCCCCAAGTTCACGTTGTGAGGGAGTTCCGTTGATTAGCTCTTTGGCAATTTGTTGCCCTGCTAGAGCTATGAACTGTCTAATCTTGCTGTCATCCATTGTTTAAGAGCCCCCTAAAGTTAAATATTATAATCTACGGCAGGATTAGTTTATTTCGCAATCATAGCTATATACAATAGTTTGTAATGGAAATTCTTCGATATTTGCCTAAATCATGGATCAGTTATCTAGTAGGCAAACTTGCGCACACTCCTTTACCTATATTTCTTTCCACACCAATAATTTTATGGTTTGTAAATAGATACAAAGTAGATCTATCAGAAGTAAAAAATGATATCTCAACTTTTAGATCGCTAGGTAAATTTTTTATCCGCGAACTAAAACCTACGGTTAGGCCAATTCAGACAGAACCAGTATCGCCTGCAGATTCGTTTTTAAGATCTGCTGGGATAATTCCAGAAAGTGGAATATTAACTCAAATCAAATCTTTAACTTACGCGACAGAGTCTTTGCTGGGTAGTAAAGCTGACGCTGATATTTTTAGCGACGGATTATTCTTTAACTTCTACCTGTCTCCAAAAGACTATCACAGAGTACATTCTCCGGTATCAGGAATTGTTACCAAAGTAACACATATACCCGGAGCACTTTGGCCGGTAAATGATTGGTCTCTTTATTCAATTAAGAATCTGTTTTGTGTGAATGAAAGGGTTATAACATATATAAAATCTGATTTTGGGTTAGTTGCCGTTGTTATGGTTGGTGCCACTAATGTTGGAAGAATTTCGCTAAGTTTTTGCGACTTAGTTTCAAATTGCGCTCCTTGGCGTCCCAAAGTAAAGCAAGAGAGAGTATTCCTGTCTGACCCAGTTACCAAGATTGCTGCGGGAGAACACTTAGGAACATTTCATTTGGGTTCAACGGTTGTATTATTCCTAAGTAATGAATTTAAAAAACACTTCAATGCGAGTGATTTTAATTTTGAATCTAGAAGTATCAATTTTGGCCAATCATTGAGAATTAATTAGGTAGTTAACTTATATTATCTATGAAGAAATTACTTATTGGATTTCTGATTCTAGCATCAGCATACGTACTATCAATTCCGCCATTTTGGACTCTAGTATTTGATAATCCTTCTTTTACCAAGTTGATAGCTAGGCGCAGTGGCTACTCTATAGTTCCGAGAATATTAAATCCCAATAGTTGGATTAGTTATAAAAAATTACCTAAATCATTAGTTGATTCTATCGTTGTTGCAGAGGATGGTAGGTTTTTTG
This sequence comes from Bdellovibrionota bacterium, assembly GCA_044351935.1. Lineage (GTDB taxonomy): Bacteria > Bdellovibrionota_C > UBA2361 > UBA2361 > JBIKWN01 > JBIKWN01. The sequence continues at coordinate 3,131 of JBILET010000122.1, read as the reverse complement.
AGCATAGTGGGATTGATGTTTTTGAAATTAAAGCTTCAATTCAATCTTCTTTTAAAAAAGGTGATACGCCGCGAGGAGCCTCTACAATTTCCCAACAATTAGTTAAAAACTTATATTTATCAGAGGGGTTTAATCCACTTCGAAAAATTAAAGAAATTATTATTACTTTTCTTGTTGAAAAAACGTTATCTAAAAAAAGGATACTAGAAATATATGTAAATACCATTGAATGGGGTGAAAATATTTATGGTATATCCGAGGCGTCTAGATTTTATTTTAATCAGTCGCCCGAAAAACTTAGTGCGCACCAAGCTGCATTTTTGGCTGCAATAATACCTAGCCCTTTATCGTATTATAATCCTAAAGCGAATCCTAAGCGTGTTCAGCGTAGAATGAACACTATACTGGCTCGTTTAAAGAGTTTGCCCAAATAAGTGGATAGCGTACAATATCCGCGTCATGAATAAAGTATTTTTTTCTTTTGTAATAACTTTCGTATTTTTAATAAACCTTTCTTTTGCCGAAGTTAATTGGGAACAATTATCTACTAAAATCAAAGATGCTATTGCATCATCAGATCTGGGGCGACATTCAATCGAAACAGACTATAAGTCTGCGGGGGAGTTGCGTATTACAGGTTACGTATCATCCGAAGCAGATTTGCGACTTGTAGAAGAAAAGTTAGCTAAATTGCCAGGTGTGAATACAATCAAAAATGAATTAATTGTACGACCTGATGTTGCCAGGCTGCCGTCAGCTGAGGAGAAAAAATTAAATGATAAAGCTAGTAACGCCGTAAAATCGGCCCTAATTGCCAAAAAGTATGAGCTGCAAATAGAAAACGATGCAGGCAGTTTAACTCTTAAAGGACTCGTTGAGGATGTAGATATGATTGATAAAATCACATCTATAGCTAAATCCATCGGAGGAGTTAAAAACGTCACCAACTTGATGCAAGTTATTCAACCAGCATCAGATACAGAGCTTGTTAATAGTATTAAATCAGCTTTTGCTAATGAAGAAGATCTGCAGGCTGACGATATTGTTGTGGAAGCAAAAGATGGAATTGTAACTTTATCTGGCACAAAATCTTCGCATAGAGTTGTAGATAGGATTCTGTCAATTGTTCAAATGGTGGATGGAGTAAAAAAAATAATAAGCAACATTAAGGTGGAAAAATAACATGGATTTTGAAACGTTTAGAAAACTAGTTCAAGGACAAGCCTCCTATAGTGCAAAAGCATTTCTTAATAAGTTAGATGCGGTTCCAGATGACAAACTCAATTGGAAACCTTGTGATGGTGCTGGTAAGTCCGCTTTGCAAATTGCCGCACACCTAGCGATTGCAAATTTAAATCAGGCTGAAATTATAGCTGGGAAGAAAGTTGAACCTAAACCAATGTCAGAACTTTTGTCATGGCTAGAGTCGGAAGAAAAAAATTTCACTACCAGACAGCAAGTGGTAGAAGCTTTCAAAAATAGCATAGATGCGTTAATGGCAGCGTTTGATAAATTAACACCTGAGCTATTTGCATCCACAGTTACTGCCCCATGGGGAGAAACTATGTCTATGGCTAAAATGGCCTCAATCCCGGGAAGTCACATGACAGGACACTCTGGGCAGCTAGATTACTTACATACACTATGGGGAGATAAAACATTCTACGGATAGTAGGCAACTATAATAGCAACTTTTGAGATTCTTCAACTTGGTTTACCCTTGTACCCATGTCGATTAATAAATCTAAAAATATTCTTATAGTTCTGTTTGCTTTTTTTATAGCTGGAATTAGCTCTAATTCTCTAGCGCAAACAATAGGAATCTTGTGTTCAAATTCTAAAACTAAAGCAATAACAGTTGTTAAGACAACTTGTCCTAGTGGCACAACAAGATTAAGTCTAAGCAATATTACTTCAACATCTAGTTGTTATACTGCGACAGCCTCAAACTCTGGTGCGGGCCCAACTGGTAGAGTGTCCGTGACTGTAAATTGTCGTTCTGGGTTTCATGTTGATTCAGATGCATTTGATGTAAATGATCAAACCAGAGCCTATCCTTCATTAGCTTCGAAGACTTTGCTTTTTGCAAAAGGATCAAAACTACCCACAGGTGTACAGTTTGAAACAATAGGTAACCAAAACCTATTTTACTCAGTTACCGGGCAAGCTGTTTGTTGTCCTGACTAATAGTTATTCAGAAAGCTCAACTTCAACTCTTACAACATTAGCCTGAAGCTCGGGGTTGGCATTTAGTTTTAAATGTCCCGAGGCTACGTTTCCGCCTTTTTCCAAGTCTGTAATAATTGCTTGCAGGGCAGATACTCCAGCAGGGCTAGCCATGACTTCTACAGAGGAAACTGGCCATTTTAATGATTTCTGTCTTGTTGTTTTAGCGCCGCGAATTGCGCTAATAACTTCGATTGCTAATGGTAGTGTTAACTCATCAACATTTTTATGATTATTAGCGGCACATTCTGATGCCTTAGGCCAGCTTGCTGTGTGTATTGAATCGATACTATTTGCAGATACTTTTGAAAATCTCCATGACCATATTTCTTCTGTAATATATGGAATAAAAGGAGCAAGTAAGCGAAGGAATATTTTTAAGCTTATAGACAGTGCGTGAATTGCAGATTGTCTACCAGCAGAATCGGTCTCTTCGTAGCTTCTTGCTTTAACAAGCTCCAAATAATGATCGCAGTATTCCCAAAATGCTTCTTCTGAAGTCTGCAAGCTTTGAGCATAGTCAAACGCTTCGAAAGATTTAGTTGCGGATTCAATAACAATGCTTAATCTATTTAATAAAGCTATATCTAATGGTTGAGTAACCATTTTTATAGAATCATCAGAAGGTGAATGATTTACTCTATCGAGTTGCATTAATACAAATTTACTTGCATTAAACAGTTTCGTAGCTAATTTTTTACCAATCTTAAAGATGCCTTCATCAAAAGCAGTATCAGCTCCTAATCTAGCTTTTGCAGCCCAGTATCTGACAGCATCTGCAGAGTATTCTTCAAGAAGTTTCTGAGGGGTAATAGTATTACCTTTAGATTTGCTCATTTTTTTGCGATTTGGATCTAAGATCCAGCCGCTTATGATTGCGTGCTTCCAGGGGATTTCGTTGTGAT
>JBILET010000177.1:0-4155 GCA_044351935.1 Bdellovibrionota bacterium | reverse complement strand
TTTCAACGTCTTTCTTGGAGCTGGTGACGGTACTTTTTCTGCTCCAACTAGTTACTCTTATTCTGCAACAACAAACCAAGATGGACGTGGAATTACTACTGGTGATTATAATGGAGATGGAAAGGTAGATGTTGCAATCGCAAATTTTACCGGAACAAATGTATCAATACTTTATGGTAATGGAGATGGTTCATATGGGGCTGCTATAACAGTATCATTCGGCGGCAGTGCCCCGTCGGAATTAGCATCAATAGATGTTGATGGTGATGGAAAGGATGAATTGGCTGTTGCAACTTTCTTTGGTGTATATCTTGTCGGAAATACAGGAAGTAGTACTTTGTCATCTACGCTTATCGGGGACGCGGTGTCAACTAGATCGATTACAGTTGGCGACATTGATAGAGACGGAATAATGGATATTGTTTCCGGAGGCACAGGGTCAGTGGTTAGCGTTTATCTTGGCAATGGCAATGGCTCTTTTAAAGCTAGAACATCCTATGCAACAAGTACCGCGAATATACAAAATATTATTCTTGCAGACATGAATGGAGATGGTTATTTAGATATTACAGGAAGCAATCAAAGTGGAAACTCTATTGTGACTTTCCTTGGAAAAGATGATGGAACTTTTAATAGTGGGCAATATTCAACTTCTTTATCAAATGTCCATGGACTTACAGTCGGTGATTTCAACGGAGACGGTGTTAATGATGTCATAAGTTCATCAGGTTCAGGATCGAATTTAGACCTATTGCTTGCCAACACAACTAAAACAAATGAGATTCAAATTTTCGACTTAACTACTCAGCAATCTTCCTTGCAAGCTCTTGAACAGATGTCGTTAGCATTACAACGACTTTCTCGTGCACAGGGAACAATTGGCGCATTCCAATCTAGACTGAATATCACAGAAAACGTTTTGAAAATTTTCAAAGAGAATACGTTGAATGCTCATAGTAGAATAATGGATGCAGATATTGCTGACGAGAGTGCAAATTATACTGCCGCCTCTATTAGACAACAAATATCAGCATCACTTCTTTCGCAGGTAAATTTAAATCCTAACTTAGCACTTAAGCTACTTGGATGATAATTTTTCGTGAATACCTTCCTTATGTTCTTTTCTTAGTGATGACACAAGTATTATTGAGAAGCTTTCTTAATAACTTTAGATTTTTAAGTACAATTAGTTAGAACCTGTCAGAATATTTTATTACTTTCAATTTCTACAGTTTCACGGTTAGGGTTGGACTTTTACGACAGAAGTGAAAACATTAAATTAATTCAATCGTTACCCGTACGAAATCTAACTATTAACATAAAAAATAAATTAGGCCCACTATCTTTATGTATTTGGCAACAAACATAAGTGGTTTTTTATTGGTAAGTCCTTTCGATACTTCACTTAGTTACCTATAGTTTATCAAAAGTATTTCTAAAGACGATACCGCTAACTTTGCCTCACTTTCCTGAAGCAAGAATACATTTTTTGAGCACATTGCACTGAATTGTGCAGTATTCGGTTAAGTATTTTTTGCATAAAGTTTTGATATCAAAACAACAGCTTGTTTGAGCTTGATTTGTAAGATTTAGACCGAGATGGCGGAAAAGCATCCACAATATGTTGCGAATTTTCAATTACAATTGAAATCATCTAATCAAGATGTGATTGGTGTTTAGGTGAATATTGGCAAACGGAAATGATTACCTTACTATTAGGACTTCAGAAGGTATACAATAACTTCACCTATATAAGCCCAATGAAAGTAGTGAATCACAAGTTTGCGCGGCCAGACCTCACTATACAGCATGTGGTGGACAGTTAAGCTAATTTAAACCCTTCTTCATTTTCAACTGAGAAAACATATCATTTGTATCGAAATTAGTAGTATTCAAACCTTCATTTAAGGAAAATTCAGACTTGCCAGAACCTACCACACTAAATTTACCCTCGCCTAAGTTAATTTCTAGTGTCATCGCTGGATTAGTTCCGATAATTCCAAATTCATAATCACCCGGATCTAAATTCAACTTTCCATCACCAAAAGTTGTCGTACCATAGAATGTATATAATTTTCCATCTTCCCTTGGCACTTGCGTAAAATCGTACTCTGCATATCCAATCTTACGATATCCAACAAGAACTATTACGGAAACTCCATCAACTTTTCCTATTCTACCTGGGATACGCTCGAAAACGACTAATGCAGTTCCAGCTGTGCCGGTCTGAATTGACTGATTATTATAATTACTCCCATTAAGTGTGACGCTATCTGAGAATGCCCTTTGAATATTCGTCCCGTTTCCACCACAACCACTGATTGCTAAAAGTGCTAAAGTAGAAGGAATTATTGATTTAGTTGATAACATTTTTTCTTTACTCCAGTAATGTAGATTTATTTAATTTAAATGGTCATTCACATTACTGCGCAACAATGGTTATGTATGCGCCTCGGTCTTCGGAACATGAAAATCCTGAATAAGTATATTTTACCCCACCACTTGTCGAACTAAAGGCTTTTACTTTTGTCGAATAAACTCCTACAGGTAGATTTAGTTGTGCTTCTCCCTGAAATGTCGTGCCATTCCTATTCGACAGCTCAATCGTATACATCGGTTCGATTGAATTATCTGATGGAGGACAGAAGCCTCGATAGAAGTTTATTTCTACTGCCGAAATTGAAATAGCATCCTTTTCCAGTTTAGAAACATCTACAGAGAAATTAGCGGTACCTCCACTGCGTAATTCTTGAGAGAAGCTTTGCAACTGGGATACTAAAAATTTGATGAGGTGGCACTTGTAGAGTTTCAAGTCCACCTCCGCCGCACCCCATCAGAGCAGTACCCGCTAGAAGTGGTGTCAGATTTCTTGTAAGAGCGCGCATAATATTCCGATAAATTAATATTTTACAATCTAAATTTGCTAAGCTTATCTAGAGCATAATATATTATAATACAGAAATAATAATATTAGTCTATATAACTATAGATTTAATAAATAATTTTTTTTGTCATTAATACTGTGTGCTAACTTTAAGTAATTATTATCAATATTTCTGTTATTTTGAATTGCAAACGTGGATACTTGTATATGCAAAGTAATTTATTTAGGTTTTATGTGTGACTAAGGAAGCATTCGGTATTAAATTAGGCTATTTTAACAATTGAGGTAGAATACATGTCACTTTCATTTCATAGAACAAAAAAGCTGTCCGCATTATTATTTACTTTTTCACAAGCGCTTACTTCTCCCCCAGCCAATGCAAATACTCACGACGCTCAGTTGCACCCTGACCTTATAAGCGCTGTGCAAAAACAATCGGACGATAGACTTGATAGCTTGCTAAGATTTTATCCAAGCCTTTGGAATCGTGGACGACTGAGAGAGGCAATCAAAGATAAAGATATAAAAAAACTATCTGAATATTCTGCAAAATGTGGTGTTGAGTTGTACACAAATTATATTGCAGATATGTTTCGGGATGAATACCAATTTACTTACGATCAAGCACCTGATGAGCTTTCTCGAGCAGTTTTACGAATATGTTTTGAAGAACTAGAAAAATTGAACAAAGAACAGGAATTTTTCAGAAAAGATGAACGGTTCTCACTATCAAATAAAGAACAGAGCATGATTATAGATCATGCGTTTCAAGGAATTGCAGAAGATCGAAATACTAAATTCTTTTCAATAGCTAAGTCTGCACTGAATGCAATAGGAGATTTGTCTCAACGTTACTCTAAAGTTATTAGTCAGAATCCAGAATATGGGGCAAAAGAATGTGTTGCTTATTTGAGCTATGAGGTGACGCAAGAAGTTTTTGGATATGTAATTTTTCCAGATGAGCCTACACTTGGTCTATCTAGAAAAAAACAGAAATTCATTTTAGAAAACGGAATCACGACTCGACTAGACCGATTTTTTGCAAGAGCTAAACTTGATATATCAGCCGAAGAAGCACGTGGTCTTATTTCTCAAGCAGTTTCAGATATGTCTGAATACGGCGACGTTCGAAGTAAGATAAGGGGGCTTATAATTGATAAATCAAGAAACATATCCGGAGAAGTAAAGGCAGAAATTGCACTTGATTCAAAGCAAGATCCTAGAACAGCTATTCTTGAAACCTCACGTAAATTTGCCTTAAGGGTGATTGA
>JBILET010000006.1:0-16415 GCA_044351935.1 Bdellovibrionota bacterium | reverse complement strand
GAATACCCAGCGAAATAAAATACATTACCAGTTTCGTCATCACCGAGATCTGGTCCCAGTTAGCTGCGATAATGCTAATTATCCCTGTTAATAGAACAACTACACCAAGTCCAGCGATACCAAACAAAACCCAAGAAGCAGAAGCATGTTCTTTTTCAAAAGCTTTAATTTTATCGGATTGTTCAGAGCTAATTAGGCCATTAGCAACCCAAGTATCTAGTGATTTATCAAGCTTCATTACTAACAATCCCCCGTAAAAAGGGATTATAGTTAACAGCTTCTGATTTAGATAGCAGAATAAATACTAGCTAATTGAATTAGGCAGCTTTTAAGCTTAATTTTTCAACTAATTTTTGTTGAATTTCGGAAGCTAGGCTTTCTAGTTTTACACAATTAGTTATTTCGCTAGCAAATGCATGAACCAACATTACTTTTGCATCGCGATCGCTAACTCCACGAGACTTAATGTAAAACAAAGCATCCTCATCCATTTGCCCAATTGTGGCACCATGTGTGCATTTTACATCATCAGCCCAAATTTTTAATTGTGGCTTAGTATTAACTTGAGCATCTTCGCTTAACAACATTGAACGGTTGGATTGTACAGCGTTAGTCTTTTGAGCATCTTCCCTGACTATAATAGTTCCGCTAAATACTCCTTGGGACTTCCCATCATAGATACCTTTATAAAGTTCTAAACTTTCGCAGTGAGGTTTTGCATGATCAAGTAGAGTTGCATTATCAACATGTTGGTCTGCCGACAATACTGACAAACCATTCATTGTTGTATTACAGTTTGAACCGTTCATAACAACATTAACACTATTACGAGCTAACTTAGATCCAAACGAAAAAGTATGCGTTCTAAAATTTGCATCATTTTCTAAAGCAGCTTGTATCGTAGATACATGATACGCAGCCAACGATTCATCTTGTAATCGGTAATGATCTACAGATGCGTTTTTAGCAACCTGGCACTCAAAAACTGAATTGGAAAGATAACAAGTTGAATTATCTTCAGAAACATACCTTTCAACTACAGTTACATTACCACCCTGTTCACAGTTAATATAAATTCTTGGTTGAATAGCAGCATTTTGAGCAGATTTAGTTGAGACAAAAACTAACTCTACAGGTGTTTTTATGTGAGCATTCTTAGCAACACTAATTACAACTCCGTCATTTACAAATGCAGTATTAATAGCAACAAAAGCATCATTTTGATCTGCAACGCTTCCAAGATTGTTATTAACAAGAGCAGAAAGCTGTGCTTCTGGTTTTTGTGCTGATTTAATATTCGTAACTTCTAGACCCGCTTCGAAACTGCTTGCTGATAAAGAGCTATTAAAAATTCCATCAATAAAAACAAATTTATAACTATCAAGCCCAATAGTAGTAAATTTATTAATGTCTGATACAACGCCAGGAGTATTTATCAAAGAAAACAAAGTATCAGCTATTGGTTGAGGATTGGTATACTTCCACTCTTCTAAACTTGAAGTCGGAAAACCTGTCTTAATAAAGTTTGAAAGAGCAGCTTTTCTTTTAGAGTGTAAAGGAAGCTTTGAGCCTCCGTTTAAAACTTGCTCGAACGCAGCAAAGTTTTTTTCAACCCAAGCAGGTTTAACTGCACTTGATGAACTGTCCATTTATATCTAGTCCTAAATTTAAAAAAGTTTAAGCAGCAATTCCTTCTTTAACCCAGCTGTATCCTTTTGATTCAAGCTCAAGCGCGAGCTCTTTTCCGCCAGTCTTAACTATTTGTCCATCAATCATTACATGAACAAAATCAGGAACAATATACTCAAGCAATCTTTGATAGTGAGTAATAACTAAAAACGATCTAGTTGGATCTTGATTTTTTAATTTATTAACACCACGAGCCACTATTTGAAGAGCATCAATATCAAGACCAGAATCTGTTTCGTCTAATATTGCTAACTTTGGCTCTAAAGTAGCCATTTGGAAGATCTCGTTGCGTTTTTTTTCTCCGCCCGAAAATCCTTCATTAACTGATCTTTTTAACAAAGACTCATCCATTTCTACAAACGAAGCTTTTTCTTTAATTAGTGCATTAAACTCCTTAACAGCCAGTGGCTTTTCACCGTGGTGTTCTCTTTTTGCGTTAAGAGCAGTTCTTAAAAAATAAGTAGTAAGAACACCAGGAAGCTCAACTGGGTATTGAAACGCCATAAACAAGCCTTCTCTTGAACGCTCCTCTGGATCCATTTCTAAAAGGTCCTTACCTAGAAAGGAAGCGCTACCAGATGTGACTTCATAGCCATTTTTGCCACCTAGTATATTAGCTAAAGTACTTTTACCCGAACCGTTGACGCCCATAATTGCGTGAACTTCGCCAGGATTAATAGTTAGGTTTAAGCCTTTTAGTATCGCCTTATCGCTATCTTCTACTTTTGCATGAAGATCTTTAACTTCTAAAACAGCACTCATGTTTTATATTCCTAAACAAATATTAAAAAAAATTTTATCCAACACTTCCTTCAAGACTTACTTGAAGAAGTTGCCTTGCTTCAACTGCAAACTCAATTGGTAGTTCCTTAAATACTTCCTTACAGAAACCATGAACAATCATTGATACAGCATCTTCGGTAGCAATACCGCGCTGATTGCAGTAAAAAATCTGATCTTCTCCAATTTTAGAAGTTGAGGCTTCATGTTCAACTTTAGCAGTCGGGTTTTTGACTTCTATATATGGGAATGTATGAGCTCCACACTTATCGCCCATCAACATTGAATCACACTGAGAATAGTTTCTGGCATTTTCAGCGCTCTTTAACATCTTAACTAAACCACGATAAGTGTTTTGCCCGTGCGCCGCTGAAATACCCTTAGAGACGATTGTACTTTTTGTGTTTTTACCGATGTGGATCATCTTAGTTCCAGTATCAGCCTGTTGTTTTTTGTTTGTTACGGCCACTGAGTAAAACTCACCAACAGAATCATCACCTTTTAAAAGAACACTAGGATATTTCCAAGTGATAGCGGAACCAGTTTCAACCTGTGTCCAAGAGATCTTTGATTTTTCATGCGCTATTCCGCGCTTAGTAACAAAATTGTAGATACCGCCTTTTCCGTCTTTATCGCCTGGGTACCAGTTTTGAATCGTTGAATACTTAATATGAGCACCAGGTAACGCAACTAGTTCAACGACTGCAGCATGCAATTGATTTTCGTCACGCATTGGCGCAGTACAACCTTCCATGTAACTTACATACGAACCTTCATCTGCGATGATCAAAGTTCTTTCAAACTGACCAGTATTTTTTTCGTTGATTCTAAAATAAGTAGAAAGCTCTAATGGACAACGCACTCCTTTAGGAATGTAAACAAAAGAACCATCACTAAACACAGCCGAGTTAAGCGCAGCAAAATAGTTATCAGAATATGGAACAACCGAACCTAAATATTTTTCAATTAGGTCAGGATGATTTTTAGCAGCCTCAGAAAAAGAACAGAAAATTATTCCTTCTTTTTCAAGTTGCTCTTTATAAGTAGTAACAACCGATACGCTATCAAAAACTGCATCAACCGCAACGCCCGCTAACCTCTTTTGCTCGATTAATGGAATGCCAAGCTTTTCATAAGTTTTTAATAACTCAGGATCAACTTCGTCTAAACTATTTAAAACTTTTTTCTTTGGTGCGCTAAAATAAGAAATTGCTTGATAGTCGATTGATGGATAATTAATAAAGGCCCAAGTAGGCTCCTTCATCTTCAACCAACGCGAGTAAGCTTTAAGACGAAAGTCTAATAAAAATGCAGGCTCTTCTTTTTTAGCAGAGATTGCACGTATGACATCTTCATTTAAGCCAGGAGGAAAAGTTTCGGCTTCGATCGATGTCGTAAAGCCATATTTATATTCTTGTGCGGTAAACTGCTCTAAAAGATCTGTATCTGTTCCCATAAACGTCTAAAAATCCTGAAAATATCCAGTAAAAACTTAAGCTTTTTAAATTACTTGAGAAGACTTACAAAGTAGAATAAGTTATTATACTTTATAGAGCAAAGTAGGATCTAAGTAAATGTTCCTACTCAATATTTAATAAGGATTTACTATGCGAATAACTCAATGGGGAGAATATGCAACACACTTTTGCATCTACTTTGCTAGAATCGCTAAGGAATCTACAACAAAAACTGTTACAGCAACCGAAATCGCTGAGGCACATGATATAGATCAACTATATGCCCAACAAATACTTCAACGACTAAGGAAAGGTAATCTAATCCTAAGTACCCGTGGAGCACATGGTGGATATCATCTATCACGACCAGCGAAAGAAATCTCACTGCGTCAAATTCTTGCTGCTGCAGAAGGCGAAACATTCGAAGTAATTTGTGACTCCAAACCAATCGACGGAATACGTTGTGCTACAGGATTTGACTGCTCTGTTCGTGGAATATGGCAAGATTTAAAAACTCATATTGATGACTATTTAGAAACTAAAACTTTAGAAGACTTAAGTAGTTCTCATAATGTCCCAGCATTGGATCCAAAGCACTTAACTCAGATTAACACAAAACGGGTCAACGCTACTTTTTAACCTTAATCGCAACCTGATACTTTTTGAGCAGCAAGTGAATTAAGGTCCCTAACTGATACTTGAGGAATTAAGCCAGCATCACAACTTCTGACAACAAAGTCTTTAATCTTAGTTTCATTAGTTAAGTAATCAATCGCCAGAACTTTTTTGCCTTCGGATAAATACGATTTTAAATTTTCTAAAACGTCTTGTTGAGGGGCTAATTTATTATTCTCGTCTTTATTGCCATAATAAAATGTATCCTCTACACCAATAGCATCTATTGAGTTTAGATATCTAACTTTTAAGGAGTCAGAAATTTCATTTATGATTCCAGATCCATTCTGAGGAACTACAACAAAGTTTTTAATCCCTCTTGTATTGCGAGCATAATTTGAAATCTGAATAACAAATTTTGCCATATCAGTTGCAGCAAATTTGCGCCGCTTACTTTTTGGTATGTATGATTGCCAATACTCATATCCATCGATGATATCCAGATACACCCCGCTAAAACCTGCGTCAATGATTCTATCCAAGTAACTTTTTCTTTTCCCTGTGTTCATACCATATATTAATTTTTTCCATCGTCGATCCCAGTATCTAGTTTTGTAATTACCACACCAGTTTTTATTTGGATTATCCAACCATGATGGAGCGCTTGCGTTCACTCTAACGCCACATGTATTTTTTCTAGATTTTCTAATCCAGGATTTATTAAAATAGAATCGGTAGTCTTCAGCTTCACCTATACTTAAATATGACAAGACTACCCGCTTATCTCGCCCAGAAATAATTTGCGCAATATCATCAGAGCTATATTCAGAACTTGCAGAACCGTCACTCGAATAATCCATTACAATAATATCAAACTTAGAATCCTTTAACGATTTAACCGATATATTTTGCAATAAATAACCAAAGCTTTTTGAATCACGCAAAGGTTGCGCCGTAAGAATATTGGAAAAGGATATTAATATGAATAAATTAATTAGATATCTGTAAAACATTCGAAGTTATGGCTAAATAACTACTAGCTAATTTGATTCAATATAACCTGTGATTAGAATTGATTTATCCAGAATTTTTATAAGCTCATCTTCTTCTAATTTTGAAAGAGCTCTTGTTACCATTTCGCGCGATGTACCAACCATTGCGGCAAGATCCTTGTGAGTAGGACGTTCTTTAACAATTTTACCTTCTGAATTTTTGTCTTTTACAGATAATGAACAAAGGATTCTATGCACGCGACAATAAACATCTAGAAGAGCTAAATCTGAAATACGTGTCGATGCAGCGGAAACTCTACGAGCTAAATCCTCAAGAAGAGCTCTGACAAATCCAGGATTACTTGAAAGAATTTTATCAAAAGCATCCGCTTGCAAAATTAATATCATTGAATCTTCCGTGGCGACAACGTCTGCAGACCTAGTTGCTCCAGTAAGAAGAGCTATTTCACCAAAAAAATTACCGACTCCAAGCCTAGCTAGAATTACCTCCTTACCACTTCCGCTTGTCCTCTTAACATCAACCTGACCGTCAGCAACAAACATTATTTCGTTACCTTCGTGGTTAGATAAAAATATACTTTCGCCCTGTTTAAAATCTTTCAAAACCAGTGCTTCGCTGAGTTTGGTTTTTTCCTTATCGGATAACTTATAAAAAAATTTTCTATTCAAGTGGGCACACGACCAAAATGTGTGCCCACCGATTTACTGCAATCGCTTAAATTAATACTCATATACGATTACTTCGCAGTCAAGGCACTTCAAAACAAATGGTGTCGTTTTATTGCCATTAACAGTGACTTCTAAGACTGTAATTCCGTTATTCTCGATAATATTAGTTGAAACTTTGGCGCCAGATTTCTCGAACGCTCCGATTAGATCCAATATAGATTGAAAATTATTGTTATATCCTTTAAGCAATTCACTTCTAGGGTTAAGTACTGGATCTGTTTTTATCGATATCATGCCACGCGGATCCTTGAGGACTGGATCCGTTTTTATCGAAATTAAATCGTTCGGATTCCCAGCAAATGCTATATTTGCACTTGAAATTATCAGCGCAAAGAATAAAGAAATTATTTTTGTGTTATGTTTCATTTGATACTCCTACAATGTTACTAGCTTGTAAGTTCACTATCGAAAATCTTCGAAATTTGTTGTGTGTGCTTTGATACAACTAGCTAATACAAATTTTTCTTACCTCTGAGTAACTAAATTTATTAAGACTCTATCAAACAAATAAATTACTAATAAAATTAAGTTTCTATCTCTAATGTTATTGTAAGATTACTGCGAATTATCAATCGTGCTAAAAAAAATAATTGGCGTAGTCATCGGATATTTTACAATTTCAATTGGGATACCTAGCATCAACCCAATTTTTAATTTCAGCCCAGATTACGTCCATATCGGGGAATACACATACAAACAGGGTAAGGTACGTAATGTAAAAGGTATCGTCTTTACCAACAAATCAGCTAACAGTGGGGGTTATCTTGGAGATTTATATCAAGCTGGTATTCGTTCAGAATTGGGAATCCTATCCGAATCTGATTTCGAACAGTTCAAACAGATAGAATCCAGCGGACAATGCGCCGCTGGATTCTTAAATTCAAATTCACAAATGATTCTTATTATTCCAGAGGATTCAAAAACTACCTCTAGAATAAAGCGTCTTCAAAAAGGTGATGAAGTTGAATTTAAAGCAACCTATCTAACCGACCTAACTAGAAACATCGGGGATTCAGAAATCCCGATTAGGATATCGGGTGTTCAAATTGCTTTAGTTTCAAGTATCAATTAGAAGATTTTACTCTTCAATTGTAACAGTATCGCCAGTTTCACCATCAACTACGTGAGTTCCGTCTTCGGTCTCAACAATAGCATTTCCGTCTTTATCCATAACAACAGTATTACCGTCAGCATCTTCAGCTACAACGTTTCCATCCTTATCAACGTGCGCAATTGTACCTTCATCGTCTTCTACGGTAACTGAACCGTCTTTATGAATTACTGTATCCTCTGCATAAGCAAAATTAGAAGTTAAAAATAGTAGACCAGCTAGCAGAGTAATTTTTTTCATGTTTATCCTAAAAACAAAGGCAGACTTTTGTAGGATACTACCTAAACTTTTTTTTGCTGAAAAGATAAATTTTATGTTTAGCCAACAAGCCAACTAAATAGCGATAAATCATTTGTTTGTTGAGATTTCGAGGAAGTCACTTGCCACATAGTTTCTGGATGCCATTGAACAGATAATAAATTGGTATATTGGGAACTATGGCAAGCCTCAATAATTCCATCCTCAGCATATGCGCAAGCTTCAAGGTTATCGGCAATCTGGTCTATGGCTTGATGATGAATAGAGTTAACCTGCAATACCTGCGCGTTTAAAATTTGGGCTAATTTTGATTCAGATTTAATTTTTACAGCGTGCTCTTTGTTGAACCACTTATCTTCTTTTGTACTATGCACAATCGAAGATTTAATCTTTGATGGAATATCTTGAATTAATGTTCCACCAAGAGCTACATTTATCAACTGATGGCCACGACATATGCCAAGTATTTTCTTGTTGGTAGCTAAAAATTTATTAAATAGCTCAATCTCGAAAATATCTCGCACAGTGCAAACGGATCCTAGTTTTTCATCTTCAATTTGATTGTAAAACTTTGGATTTACATCTTCTCCCCCAGAAAGAATCAAACCATCCAAAATATCACACCATCCATCCAATAAATTTGCTCTAGACTTATCATTTAAAAGGGATAAATCTTGAGTTGGTATATAAATAGGCAATGCGTCAACGGCTGTTATTGATCGAGCATAACTATCAGTTAATCCAACTACAGGAATACTGTAGTCTGGGTCTTTGATAAACCTTGTGGTAATACCAATTTTTTTCATCAAACGTTTGCAGCTAAATATTTAACCATCTGAACCATACTCATCAATCCCTGACCTTTACCCATGGATATCGCACCGCCAAATAGATCTAGAACAATATCTTCTGATAAGTTAGATATTTCTTTGTTTGTGGATCCGCTGAGGGTTTCATCTAATATCACTGCCATGGCTTTTGCAGAAATACCTTGGGGATTTTCGACAGCGAAATAAAATTTAATTTTCTGATCATCAAATTTTTTCACGAATACATACGCTTCAGATTCACAAGCGGGAACCAAATTAGATTTAGGATACGGCCTAGAACAAATTTCGGCTGGAACACCTTCAAATCGATCCGCAGTTTCAATCAACAAATCAAATCTAGTATCGCGATCTTCGATAGATTTAAATTCGTCAAGTACAGCTTTCAACTTGTTGGTCATAAACAAACTATATTAGGGCTTTTCAACAGGAACACCAACAAGGTTACCCCACTCTGTCCAAGACCCATCGTAGTTTCTAACGTTTTCAAATCCAAGCAAGTATTTTAATACAAACCAAGTGTGGCTGCTTCTTTCGCCGATTCTGCAATATGCAACTACATTATCAGAAGGCTTAAGCCCTAACTCAGTTTGATACAAAGCTGTTAATTCCGGTAATGATTTAAAAGTTCCATCTTCTGCGTTAATTGCTTTTGCCCAAGGAACATTTTTTGCGCCTGGAATATGGCCCCCGCGTAACGCGCCTTCGTTAGGATAACCTTCCATGTGAAGTTTTTTTCCTGTGAATTCATCGGGGCTTCTAACATCAATAAGAGGCAACTTTGCTTGTACATGCTTAAGCACGTCATCACGAAATGCTCTAAGAGTTTTATCATCTCGAGATGGTGCTTTATACACAGACCTAACAACCGAAGTTACCTCACGGGTTAGTGGCAGCTTTTCTTTTTCCCACTTTAATCTTCCACCATTCATAATTTTTGCGTTCGTATGGCCAAAAAGTTGGAACACCCAAAATGCATAACACGCCCACCAGTTACTTTTATCACCATAGAATACAACAGTAGTATCTTTTGTAATTCCATTTTTTGAGCAAAGTTCACTAAACTGTTCTTGAGTTAAATAGTCACGAACAATCTGCTGATTAAGATCAAGAGTCCAATCAATTTCTACAGCATTAGGAATGTGTCCTGACTTATAAAGAAGCTGATCTTCGTTTGACTCCACTATTCTAACTGATGGGTTATTGATGTTTTTTAAAACCCAATCAGTTGAAACAACTACTGATGAATCGTTATTTGCTGCTTGTGTGTAGTTTGTTTGATCCAAAGATTCTGCCGTTTGCATAAATAGTAAAAATTAGACGTTTAATAAAAGTTGAATAACTTACTATAGATTAACAATTTTATGCCCTTGCCGCCAAATTTTTAACTGTATTAAACAATAAGTCTAATATTATCAACATGTTACGTGCTGATATTTTATTAATTTTTATGCTACTTCGCTGAAATTCTAAGCATACCTTAAGTTAAGACATTATTTCTCCTAATTATTAAGGAAGGTTTTTTGTATGAGTACAATTGCAGATTTTTATAACAACTCTGTTAAAGGACAAATTGGCAAAGAAAACTGGGCCAAAATTTCAGCTGGCAAAGCTGATGAGGAAATTATTGCTATTGCAAAACTATGTGCAGTTGCTACCGGTAAAGAAACTATCGACAACGAGAGAGAACTTATCGCTAAAGCTACAAAAGGCTTACAAAAGTTAGGAATTGGTAAAGATCTTTCAACACCTACAACGGCAGTCGATACCGACAATCAAAACGATACTCAACAATCAACCACTGCAGCTGAGTCGCACACACCTAATGATTCTACCAAAACTACTCCAACTTCATCTACTGATAAAGCAAACCCGATCGAAGGACTCACTAAACGAATCAATGATACACTTATAAAATTAGCCCAACCGAATCTATCAGAGGAAGAACAAAAAAAACTTCAGGATGAGGTTTCGAGGCTTAGATCAGTTAGAGATGAGCTTGAAAAAGAAGCAGCTAGGGTTTCAGATAGAGCAGATAAAGTAACCTCCGAAACTGCAAAGCAAGCTGAAAAACAAGAACAAGAAAGACAAAAGCAAGCTAAACAAGAAGAAGATAAACGAGAAAAAGAAGAAAGAGAACGAGTTCAAGCTGCAGAGCGAAAACAGAGAGAAGAAAGAAATCGAGCAATAGAACTTGAAAGATTAGTTCAAGATGAAAACGCTCGAATAGAAAGAGATGCTCGCAAGCAAAATCCGGCCTCCTTTAGAAATGATAATTCAAACAGGGGAGTTTGGATTAGGGGTAATGAAATACAAATTGGATTTGGAAGAGAAATCCCCCCAACCCGCGATGAAGCACTTCTAGTAGCGGCACGAAAGCTAGCAAGATCTTACAATGTTTCATTTACGAATGAAGATGACAGCGCTTCCATAGCTCAAAAGATAGCTCAGGATAAGTTTAACAAAAGGTACCCGAATAACACGGCATCAGACTCTCAACCTATTGAAGACGATCTGGTAGCCTAGTAACTAGCTGAAATCATTCGCTAATATTACATGGATCAATTTATACTTTAATCAAGATTAGGATAGACTAAATAAGTATCAGGAGAACATCTAAATGTACAAACAATTCTATAAAATTCTTACTCTTATATTAGTGCTAGGTATCTGCTCAACTTCTAATGCGCAGTCCAGCAGCTGCCGCTCTACTGTAAGTAGAGCTAAGTCAGAATTTAATCGCACCAGCGGTGAACTTAATAGGCTTATTTCTCAGATTGCTCGCGACGAAAACCAAATCATCAATCTAAAAGGACAATTGGAAATTCAATTAGCTCGATTTAGAGCAGATGAAGAGGCTGCTAAATCAGACAGAAATTTTACTGCACTAAGATGTGTACTCGAAGTAACAATACAATTTGGAGGACAGAGAAGAGAGTTCTGCACTCCACAAGGTAACCAATGCGTAAGAGATGCCGCTGGTTGTGGTCGATTAGTAGCGATGTTAGAACAATTCGTCCAACGCTTAACAGCTAGAAGAAGGGCAAGACAAATCTCATTAGAGAATCGTATTAAACCAATGGAAACAAGACTTGCTAGAAACAAAGCTAAACTTCCTGCGGCGGAAGCAAAAGTTGCAACAGCCGAGTCTAAATATAACGCGGCTGCAAGTAAGTGTGATGCAACTCTTGCTCGTGAAGCATGTATGAAAACAGAAATCAGTAGCTGCAAAGTTTCTGCTAGAGATTGCGTAACAACAAAAACTTCTTGTCAACGCGATGTAAAATCAGTTTGTAACGCAAAGCCAGTTGCCGAAAGATCTGCTTGTTTTAGCCAAGGATACGCAGCTTGCAATAGCGACTACAAAACTTGTTCTGCGCAATTTACATCTACAGCTTGTAAACAAAAAGCAGAAGTGGCTTGTCCAGCATAATGTGAAATAATAAAGCATAAATCACAGTTATGTGATAAAAAGGGGAAGCTATCGCTTCCCCTTTTTTATATGTCGACAACTCAAATAATTATAGCCGGCGGGCCAATCCAAGAAAAATCTAGAGCTCAAATTGCAGCACTACATAAAGATAATTCCGTTAATAACGTAGTTGCCTGTGATGCAGGGATAATTACTGCCTATCAATTGGGAATAACTCCTCAGATACTAGTTGGCGATTTAGACTCAACCCCTAGTGAGATACTCGACTGGGCAAAAAATAATACTCAAATAAAGATTCATCAATTCCAAGCAGATAAAGATGAAACAGACCTTGAGCTGACATTACGTTTATGTGATTTCAACAAGTATAAATTCACAAATTTATTTGGCTGCGTTGGAGCGCGCGAAGATTTTTCGCTATCAAATATCCACTTAATTGCAAACTACGCTTACAATAATCCAACTACTCAATTTACAATAAATGCTGAATCTGGAAGGTTTATCTTTCCGCATCCTATGGTCACTAATCAGTTCATGACTACTAGAGGACAAAATTTTTCGTTAATTCCACTATCAGACACTGTTGATTCAGTTTGCTTACGCGGCGCCAAATGGAATCTAGACAATGAAAAACTACTTTTAGGAAGCGGTCGAGGCTTGTCAAATCAAGCAATTGAGCATCAAATTCAACTAAATTTTAAACAAGGCCTTTTAGCTGTATATATATTTGAATGAATCAAACACAGAAAAAATCTAAAGATCCCCTAGAGGGAAAAACACTTCAAATGATACTAACCGAACTAGTTGATGCGTATGGTTGGAAGACACTTGGACAGAAAATTACTATTAATTGTTTCAACAATGACCCGAGTATTCAATCAAGTTTAAAATTCCTAAGAAAAACCGATTGGGCTAGAGCCAAGGTTGAAAAGTTGTACAAAGAGCACCTTAAGTCGATTAAAAACTAAACGACCTTGCTTCGATTAAATGAATAGCCCCCTGCCCTTTATTTTGTTCCACAGACCAATACCACTTATCATAGTGTTTACATTTATCTATATAGGGTAAAAATACCTCTTCTGTGGTAGCGCTTACTTCTTGCCAAGCTGGCTTATCGGGCTCGATAAAGAAAAAAGTTTTATCGTAAATAAAAATGGCTTTATTTCTGGCCAATTTTACAACTCCAGCAATATGCTGAGTTTGCAATTGATCACTAAATTTTAGTAGGTCATCCTGATTAAAGTTTAAATTAAATTTTTCAATTCTATCAAAAAAATACAAAGGAATTTGTCCTAGTAGGTTTAAAGATACGACTACATCATGTGGCTCTAATCCTGCGCCTCCTATTGGTACCTCTGGTAGATCGTCTATAGATTTATCAAACTTATCAACAACACTCGAAACATCTAAGCAGATGGCATTTACTGAAATATCGCTAAGCTTTTTTAATTTATGTTTTGCAACAAAAAGTGCTAAAGGATCTGCATCAACAATTGTGACAGATTTAAAATTATCTAGCTGCGCAACGGGAAAATCATACAGTCTTCCACATCCAAGAATCAGAATACTCTTACTTTTATTATTATCAATTTCACTTAAAGCTTTACAAATAAAACTATGCGCAAGTTTATGATGATTGTCCCACTGTTTTTCGTTGTTTTTGTATCTTTGTTTTATACCAAGGCCCATTCTTATAAAGTCAATACGATTTGGGTAAAGCAAACAAAAAATTAAAAACAATATCGAATCAATCATTGATAAAGCTTACAGAGCAATACATCCTAAAATTGACGGACGACAAGAACCAGTTATAGAAGATAAATTAAACTTAAAGCCTTTGATATTAGCGTACCCTAGTAATGCAAATGCAGTTGCTTCTCGAAAATCACCAGAAATTCCAACAGCATCACTAGTAACAATCTGCATCGACGGTAAAAGCGATTGTAATTCCTTCATAAGAAAATCGTTTCTAGCTCCACCACCTGCAACCACAATATTTTTAACTGTGGTATTAATGTAATTTTTAACGCTATATGCCACGGTATGCGCTACATATGAAGTAGCAGTAGCTATCAGATTTTGGTCTACAGGTTTTCCGTGCTCTTGAATTAAAAACTGCACAAATTGATCTCCGTAAGCTTCAAAACCAGAAGATTTCGGAGGATTTTTTTTAACAAATGTGTCGTTATTTAATAATTTTTTTATTAACTCTTGGTTTACGACTCCACTAAACCCAAGTTTACCATTAACATCATAGTTTTGTTTTCCACTTGTATAGATTCGAACTAATCTATCGATTGGAGCATTAGCAGGCCCTGTGTCAAAACCTAAGATTTTTTCAATTGAATCTGAAAATACTGTTAGATTACCTATCCCGCCTAAATTTAGAATTGCATCAATTTTATTACCATTTGAATCTTTCATATTTCGATACAAATAATAATCAGTAGCGGGAGTAAGCGGAGCCCCCTGCCCGCCATTAGCTATATCATTAGCTCTAAAATCATATACAACAGGTTTTTTTAAAATGGTTGCTAACACAGCTCCATTTCCAACCTGTAATGTCGAAGGATGACTTTTACTTAAGCCCGAAGGTGCGCTGCTATGATGAAAAATAGTTTGTCCATGTGAACCAACTAAATCAAAATCTACTTTTGAATCAATCGAAAGCTTATTAATAGCATCAGCAAAATCTTTTGCTACTAAATAGTTTAAGACCGAAACCTGCTCAACTGTTAAATTTGGCAATAATGCTAAAAGCTGGGCAGTATCTTTGCTATACGGATATGTTTTTGATGCAAGTAAATCTGCGCAATTTAAACTGTCAACAGGCCCACCAAATCGAACCATCGCAACATCAATACCGTCAGCACTAGTGCCCGAAAGCACACCAGCTACAACATGTGAATTTTTATCCTTTAATTGGTATAGTTGCTCTAGATTGGACATATTAATAAATGATACCCGAATTATCCGATAAACGGCACTCTACTAATCAGTATATTTCATTGGCAGACTCCATGCCCGAGTATCTGTTTTCGTGCCAGCGTCAAAAACCATCCAAAGACGAAACCGATGAAATTAGGCAAATTCTTAAAGATAAACACATTTTTCTTGAACTGGGTTCCGGCTCTGGTCAGCACCTTGTAGCCCATGCTTTTGCTAATCCATCACAGCAATTTGTTGGTATGGAAATTAGATATAAAAGAATTGTAAAAACAGCTCAGAAAGCCCAAAAGAAAAACTTAAATAACTTATTTCTAATTAGAACAGACATTGAATACATAGAAGAGTTTTTTTACCCGAATCAAATTAAAAAGATTTTTATAAATTTTCCCGATCCATGGGATAGACGTCGTTGGAAAAAACACAGACTAACTGCCCCAGAATACCTAGATCGATACAGCCGACTATTAGCAAACGATGGCTCGGTATATTTTAAAACCGATCATAAAGGATTATTTGATGACACTGTTGATATTGTTAAAGCCCGCAAGGACTACAACATTACTTTTTCTTCTACAGATTTACACAACTCAGAACGCGCTAAAACAAACATAATTACCGAATTCGAACAGCTATTTAAAAGCAAAGGAATGCCAATTTACGCATTAGAGTTTTGCCTGACAGTCTCGTAATCGAACAACTGTATAATCTAGCCCAAAATGCCCATTTAAAGGCCCATTTTTGCCAAATATTTAAACCTATTTAAGCAGTTAATATAGTTATCAACCCAATATCCCCCTGTGGATAACTACTAGCAAATTTGTACAAATTTGTACTACTTAAAATAGGTTTCACCCTACCCCCTCAAATAATGGTATTTTATGTATCAGGATTGTAACTTTTAACGAACATAAAAACTTTCTGCAGTTCGCTTAAACGCTTGGTCTCATCTGATTTCTTGTGTGTAGCGAAACATTAATAAGTTTCACTCGTTAATAAAGTATCACCACTGGATGTGGATGGTTTTAAAGATTTAAGGATTTACAAAAGGTAATTTAAAATGAGTAAAAGTAATTGGGATAAAGAGATGGAAACAATCGATACAACAATCGGTGATCTAGTTGAAGCAATTACTCAAATCGCTTTAGAGTCAGGTAAGACTGAAGAAGAAGGTTACGAGCTTGCCTCAATCGCAATTGAGTCGATTTTAAGACGTAACTTAAAAGTAGCCTCTGATACAGATCTTCTTAATTAATAAATATTAAGATTTATCTGTTTCTATATTGAGCACCTTATAGGTGCTCTTTTAATATCTACACTATAATGGCAAATCCAAATACCACACCAGCAGTACAAATCTTAAATCTTAAGAAAGCATACGGCTCGTTTAATGCGGTGAAGGATATTTCATTTGAAGTATATCCAGGCGAAATCTTTGGAATCCTTGGTATTAATGGTGCTGGTAAAACTACTACTCTTAGAATGTTAGCTGGGGTTCTAAAACCAACTTCGGGAACAATCTCGATTGGGGGTTTTGATTTATCAAAAGAAACAATT
>JBILET010000121.1:0-5081 GCA_044351935.1 Bdellovibrionota bacterium | reverse complement strand
TGGAATGAAAGTTTTTAGAAATAAATCTGTTATTTTAGAAAAGCGACTTGCTCGTTCGTACGAAGTTAAACATGAGTTACGAAAAATTCCAGTTGATTACTCTGTTTGTGGTTCTATTGGACAACCTTTAACTTGTACAATAAGTGATGACCTTGGAAATCAAATCCAAATTAGTAGCCAGTTAAATATAGACATCGCTAAAAAGACACCTGTTACAAATGAATTGATTAAATCAGAGCTATTTTCGCTTTCTGCGACTCCATTTGAAGGAAGAAATATAGAATTTAATATCCCAGATTCAATTTTCTTGCCTAATAAAGAGGTAAAAGTAATTCGCCAAAAACTTACCGAAGCCTTAATCGAAAAACGAAAAGCAACTAATATAAAAGTAACGATTAACGACCAATCTGCAAACAATTATAAACGTAATCTATCTAACTTTGCAGAAGCTAAGACAGATCAATCACAGTTATCAGTATTACTAAGGGATAAGTCTCAGATTGATGCTGTAAAAGGATTAGACCTGGATTTTGTATATTTAGATTTTGAATACGGTAAAGATTATGGTGATGCCGTACAAATTGTTCGTGATTTTGGTCATAAGGTAGGAATCGCAACAACAAGAATTTTAAAACCTGGAGAAATCGGACACCTTAAAGTAATAGAGCGATTAAAAGTAGATACTATTCTGGTAAGGAATCTTGGTGCATTGCACTATTTTCAAAATAAAGGATTTAACTTAAGGGGCGATTTTAGCTTAAACATTACAAATTCTATTAGTGCTAGCTGGTTTTTAAGTAAGGGGTTGTCAACTTTATGTCCGTCTTATGACCTAAACCACCAGCAGTTAGAAGAATTGTTATGTAATATTGATCCATCTTTAGCCGAAATCACAATTCATCAATATATGCCCGCGTTCCATATGGAGCACTGTGTATTTGCTTCTTTCTTAAGTTCCGGGACAAGTTGGAGGGACTGCGGTAAGCCATGCGAAAAACATAGGGTCGAGCTAAGAGACCCTAAAGGTAAACTTCATCCATTAAAGCCAGATGCCGAGTGTCGAAATACTATGTTTAACGGTACTGCTCAAAGCGCAATAAAACTGATACCCAAGTTGCAATCCTTAGGAGTTTGTAATTTTAGGCTTGAAGCTCTTTTCGAAGACTCAACACTTATTCGAGATAAAATTCAGATCTATTTGAAAGCACTGAAAGGCGAAGTGTTGTCATCCGAGCTAATTAAAAGACTTGATATTATTGAGCAATACGGAGTCACCGACGGTCAATTATTTAACATCAATTCGTTTAAAGATCGTAAAAAAGCACCTGTTCAGCATGTTAGTTTACCCTAGACAGTAAGCCTATCTTATTGGGACAATGGGCCTCTAATGATTACTAAATCTTTGAAATCTATTTCGAATAGTCTTGTCTTGTTATTTGGTGTTGGTTCTATTGCTCTTGCCGAGCCGGTACCACTTTTTTCTCCGTATGTTGGTACGACCGAAAATCAATCGGGATTTGGTATGGCATGTGTTGATAGATATGCTTCTTCATCTGTTAAGTCTGATTTTCTTCTCGGGTTTCCTTCATTCGACGATGCTGATGTTCCTGGTTTTGTTCAAATTCGGTCAGGTCAAAATGGCTCGTCATTACTTTTGAATTTTAGTGATAACGAAAAATATGGTTCTTCTGGCGCTTCGATTGGTGATGTGAACAATGATGGCTTAGAAGAAGTGATAATTGGAGATCCTGGTTCTGAATTTGCGTATATTCATTCCTCGGTTTTAAATCGAACAACTCTTTCATCAACGTCAGCAGGGGCATCGCCTAATTCGGGATTTGGCCACGCTGTTTCTGGTTTATACTCATCTATCACAGGAAGTAGTGGTCTAGCTGTTGCTGTTGGTGCACCACTGCACAGCGACTCATCTATTACTCCTCTAAACGATGGTCTGGTTGCGTTTTTTGATTCTTCCACGGGGGTTTTTATACGTAATTGTAGAGCTAATTTAGACTCAGCTGATAGATACGGATGGTCATTAGCAAGTATACAAGATTTAAATTCGGATGGATCACGAGATTTAATCATCGGGGCTCCTGGCTCGGGCTCTAACAACGGTCGAGTAGACATTATCTCTTCCTCATCTGGATGTATTATAATACGCACAGTTGCGGGCAGTTTTTCCTCACGACTTGGGACAGCTGTAGCTGCAGTGGGCGATCAAGATGGCGATGGAATCGAAGATTTTATTGCCGGAGGACCTACATATTCTGAATCAATCACGGATCGGGGAATAGCAAATCTATATTCGGGAATATCTGGTAATATATTATGTTCAATTAAGGGAACCGATGCTTCAGAGCGCCTCGGTGAATCTGTAAGTGGGATAGGAGACTCTAACTATGACGGCAAGTTTGATTTTGCTGTTGGTTCTCCTGGCAAAAATGGAACGGACGGTCAAGTTACTGGCTATACTTATAATTCTAACACTCAATCATGTTCAGTAATATTTACTATCCCTGGTACCAAAGCTTCTGAAATGGGTAAAACTTTATCAGGAAGCACCAGACAAAATAATATCTGTGATATGAATAATGACGGTTACCCTGAGTTTCTAGTTGGTACAGGTATTAATTCGCCTCGAATAGATTCTGGTTCTGCAATTGTATACTCGGTTCCTACTCCTACTGCCACACCGACAATTACACCGACAGCGCGTCCTACTATTACTCCTCTTGTTACGACAAAATTACCAGATAGATCTAGACTTACTTTTAGAATCACTGAAAATGGAACATTATCTGCTACTAATGTTCTAGATCGTGACCCAAAAGATAAATGTACAGTTCGCCTTCAAGTTAGATATTCAAATCCAGATCTTACCGCTGTTAGTTCTACAAGAGTTTTGATCAAATCTAAAAAATCTAAGCAAATTACAAAATTTAGAGCATTAAATCTTCAGAAAGTTGAAATGCCACAAGGAGCAACATCTCCGTACATTTTACATATGATTGCTCGTAATACTTGCGGCAAGAAAACATTTGCTTCGAATGTGTTTAGTCGCTATTTAAACTGCGGTCTAAAACCTGCAGTTACTGTACAGACATTCACCAATACTCTTGCAAGTCGAATACGTTAGCGATAAGACTTATCTGCGACTAGAAAATGGGCTAATAGAAGGAGCCCCTTGATCTGGATTGCATGTAACGCATGCTCCACCTCCAGAACCTGCATCGCCATCATCGGAGGATGAGCTTGAACCTTCAATCGCACCACCAATAACAACAGCTCCAACAACTCCGGCAGTAACTAAAGCTACGTTACCAACGTCCGACCAAAAACCAACAGGGGCTGGATTAAAAGTTATATTCGAGAAAAATCCTCCCGGTGTATCTGTAGTTAGTACCCAAATATCAGTCGGAACATCCGAGAAGGTGGCGATACCATCTTCTATGACGCCGTCGATAACTTCTCCCTTAGCGTTAACAATTTTAACGCTTTTTATCTCGGACGAATTGAGTTGAACCTTCATTTCGGTTGGTTCAGATGTTGGAACCTGTCGTACGGCACGAGTTTTGCCCTGGCAGTCCACTATTCGTAAGGACTGACATATGGCGGTTTGAGCAAAAACAATCTGAAGAAAACTGCATATCGCAGCTCTACGATATAGTTTAAATTTAGAGTCACCCAAGAAGTAGTTTATTGACTTACCTAGCATTGTATTGGTAATCATAGCTTGGTCGACCGTAAACGCAAGACTATAATACTTATGCTCATATCAAAATTATTCTGTCAGAAGCGCTTTTGTTCTTATCTAGTTTGTTATCTTCCAGTTATTTCTATTTTTATCTCTATACACGCTGGTGATGTATTAGCTCAAAATGTGTCTGTACAGCTATTAAATGCTAAATTGAGAAGCGCACCTAAACATTTCTCATCAAGCACCTTAGATTTAAAATTTGGGGACACGCTAAAAGTCATATCAAAATCTAATGGATGGTTAAATGTGACAACTCCTAACGGTCAGTCTGGGTATGTGCATGAAAGTGCAATTACAACAAAGCAGATTGTTCTAACATCAAAGCAAGTCACATTAGCTGATGTCGCAGTGGACGAATCGCAAGTATATCTTGCGGGTAAAGGATTTAATGCTGGAGTAGAAAAATCTTTTTCAACTCAAGAATCGGATACTAACTACACAGCAATAGATCAGATGAGCAAAACTTTGCAGGTATCTCCAGAACAATCAGCGAAGTTCATTAAAGATGGAAAACTTACCGAGCTTGAACTATGAATTTTATAAATAAAATAAATAAATTTGCGCTGATTGTAGTAGTTTTATCCGTAACCTCGGGATGTTCTGTGATCCGTCCTGATAGCTCGTCAAAATTCGAGGTAGGAAACGACTTTGTCAAAACCTACGAGCAGGTTTCACCTGAAGAAGAAAATGTAATTGGACGCGCTGTTTCTGCAAAAATTCTTGGAAAGTATAAAATTTATAATAATCCTAAGTTAAATGATTACTTGGCCAAATTAGGTTCAATTTTAGCAGCTGCCTCTGACAGACCAGATCCATATACTGGATACTCGTTTGTTGTGTTAGACACTGATGAAGTAAATGCTATGGCAGCTCCAGGTGGTTATATTTTTATCACCAAAGGTTTGTTGTCGAAAATTAAAGATGAAGATTCTTTAGCTTCTGTAATTGCGCATGAGATATCGCATGTAGTAAAAAGACATGGAATTCAATCTATAAATCCTAAAAATTACGGAACATTTGTCGAGGTAGGTGGAGTTTTATTGTCAGCAATAGATTGCTCAGGGTTGTCTCAACAGATGACGTTAGCATTTTCACGGGCAGTTTCTGATGTATTAAATAGGCTTTTGGTATCAGGATATTCTAAGGAGCAAGAATACGAAGCCGATCAAACAGCTTTGTTAATTTTAAATAAAGCCGGTTATAAAAGCTCTTCAATCAAAAATGTTTTAAACGAGCTTTCGGCTTCTAAAGTAAAATCTGGCGGATGGTTTTCAACACACCCGACACCCGAGGATCGAATTGCACATATTGGAAATGATTT
>JBILET010000254.1:0-3410 GCA_044351935.1 Bdellovibrionota bacterium | reverse complement strand
CATGTATGTCTGAAAGATCTGCATTGGGAGCATGGACAGGTGCATCTCTTTCCGACCTTTCGCCCTACTTATTACCAGAAGATATCGAAAGAACCCGACGCTGGGTAAATGAATTATCTACAGAGCAAATTCTTAATGACTCTTTCGATGGATGTGTGCCCTGGGAGTGGGCTAAGCAATATTTCGTGGCCAGATTTTCAACCGCTAGACCTGTAGCTACTAACAAACAGCACGATTTTTTTGTGCGAAAATTTATACTATCTGTTCTTAGAATCAGAATATCTGCCAGAAGATATTTATTTGCTAATAAACCAGATTTAATAATTGTTTCGGATAGTAATGATTTAGTTAGTGCAGCACTAAAGGAAGTTGCAGCAGACTTTGGTATCGGATTATTCAGTGTGTTGTGGAGAAATGATTTAAGAATTAACCAAATCGAGAACTATCACACAAATAAACTGTTAGATAGTGATGTCGTTGTAAGTAATGTTACCGAGCTTCGTTCCGAACCAAATACATGGCCAAGTGATTTAATAGAGCGACTAAATGTTGTGTGTAAATTTATGGGGATTGAAAATCAAGCGCTAGCTCACGATAGGAGACTTAGAAGTGCTGGGTAATAATGCTCCACATCCCAAGCAAGTTGATACTTGGGCATGGGGAAAAGAAACTATAATTTGGGGTGGAAATCCGTCTGATAAATATACTTTCAAGGTACTTGAACCAAAGAAAGGTAAAGATGGAATGCTAAGTTTGCAATATCACCATCAGAAATGTGAGACTTGGTTTCAGCTGCGTGGTATTTCTTGGGCTCTAATGATTATTGATGATCAGGTTTGTACTAGATTAATGAGGCCAGGGGATATTCAAAATTTACCAACTGGAATAATTCATAGAATTATGGCTGTTACAGATGATTGCCAAATTCTAGAACCTTCGACTCCAGATGCGCATGCAGCGGATAAGAATGTTCCAAAAGACATAGTGCGTCTTCATTGTGTTTTTGGCAGACCTGTAAGTCCAGCACGCACGCAGAAAGAGCAGGAACTCATTGAAAAATCTATATTACTATCAATACAAGCTTGCGAAGCTGTAGAAAAATCAACTCTACCATTAGAACAAAATTTGGACCTGATATTTGGAATAAGCGGATTTTCTTTAAATGGATAAATAACAAATGATAGATCCAGTAAATAAAATTAAAGATCTGTCAGAGTTATCAAATATTTGCGAACAATTGCGTAAAAGCGGCAAAGAAATAGTTTTATGTCACGGTGTATTTGATCTGCTACACATCGGGCATATTAAATATTTTCAAAGAGCAAAAAATCTTGGTGATTGTCTTATTGTAACGCTTACAGCTGATGCTCACGTTAATAAAGGTCCGAATAGACCCGCCTTTTCACAAAAACACAGATTAGAAGCAATTGCTGCACTTGAATGTGTTGATTATGTGGCGATTAATGACTCACAGAGTGCAATCAATGCGATCGAAAAAATCAAACCAAATAAATATGTAAAAGGCAAAGATTACAAAGATAGGCCAAGAGTTAGAGGTGGTAATTTATCTAAAGAAGAAGCTGCCGTTAAGGCGGTAGGGGGGCAGCTTGTATTTACTGATGAGGAGCTTTTTAGTTCCAGCTCTTTGATAAATACATATTTTAATACTTTACCAGATGAAGTTAATAAATATCTTCAAAGTGTTCGTTCAAAGTTTTTATTAGAAGAAATTGAATCTGTTTTAGACTCTATATCTAATTTAAATGTACTAGTTGTTGGTGAAACAATAATTGATGAATATTATTATTGCGAGGCTATTGGTAAATCAGGGAAAGAGCCAGTTCTAGTTACCCGAGAAAAAAGCAGTGAAAAATTTGCAGGCGGATCCTTGGCTGTTGCAAACAATGTAGCAGGATTTTGTAATAAAGTTTCCTTGTTATCCCATGTTGGAACTATAAACCCTGAAGAAGATTTTATTCGTAAATCTTTACGAGAAAATGTAACACCAATATTACTTAAATTAGAAAACCGCCCAACCATAACTAAGCGACGTTATGTGGATAGTTATCTAATGCAGAAAATGTTTGAAATTTACAAATTCGAAGATGAACCGCTTTTGGCAACTGAAGAGGCAGCTTTACAAAAAACTTTATTAGAAATTCTTCCTCAATACGATCTGGTGATAGTTGCAGATTATGGTCATGGAATGCTTAGTACTAATGCCAGATCAATTCTTTGTGATAAATCGAAGTTTCTTGCAGTAAATACTCAAGCAAATGCTGGTAATAATGGGTTTCATACAATATCTGTGTATCCAAGAGCAGATTATATTTCTATTTCATACGGTGAACTTTGTTTAGACATGCGCAAAAGGCACGGAGAAGTTCAGGAGATGATCGATACTCTGCGAACACGAGTCGAGTGCGATCAAATTACAGTGACTCGTGGTAAGAATGGTATATTCTGTTGGAATAAAAAATTTGAAATGAGTCATGCTCCTGCCATGACGCAACATTTTGTTGACAGAGTGGGTTCGGGGGATGCTGTTTTGTCAGTTACTTCTCCGTTAGCGGCAGTTGGTGCAGATCCGTTTTTAATGGCATTTTTGGGTAATCTAGCCGGAGCGGAAGCTGTTAAGACAGTTGGTCATAGATCTTTTATGACTAGATCTGGAATAATGAAACAAGTTCAATCTTTATTGAAATAAGAAGTTTTGATTAGCTTAAGGTATTTATGAAAACGTTAGTAACTGGCGGATGCGGATTTATAGGAAGCCATTTAGTAGAGCGTTTGTTACATGACGGACATCATGTAAAAGTTATAGATAACTTCTCAACTGGTAATCCCAAAAACATATCGTCATTTCAAGATAATTCGAACCTTGAATTTATTGAGCTTGATATTAATGACCCTAGTATCGTTAAGCATGCAGAGGGCATCGATTGGTTTTTTCATCTTGCAGCATTAGCAGACATTGTTCCATCGATTCAGTTTCCTGAAAAATATCATCGTTCAAATGTAGATGGCACAGTTAGTTGTCTTGAAGCAGCAAAAAGAGCTGGAGTAAAAAAATTCTTATATGCAGCTTCCTCTAGTTGTTATGGCATTCCATCTGTTTACCCAACTCCAGAAACTGCATTAGCTCAACCTCAATACCCGTATGCTTTAACTAAATATATTGGCGAGCAATACGTTATGCACTGGAACCAAGTATACAAGCTTCCTGCCATATCTTTACGTTTATTTAATGTGTACGGGCCAAGGGCTAGGACTACTGGGACTTATGGTGCTGTATTTGGAGTTTTCCTGGCTCAGAAGCTAAATGGTCTGCCGATGACAATCGTAGGGGATGGGAATCAAACCCGAGATTTTACTTTTGTCACTGATGTGGCAGATGCATTCGTTACTGC